>DAIQQI010000006.1:0-27955 GCA_036786925.1 Steroidobacteraceae bacterium | reverse complement strand
GGTCGATGAGTTGCGCGCCGCGGGCGTCGATCCGGCGGGCAGCGCCACGCTGGTCGAAGCCTGGAAGGCGCGCGCGTCCAACGCCTTCAATCTCGGTGGTCTGTTAGGCTGCTTCGCCGCCATCCCGCTCGCGGTACGATTTGGCCGCAAGCCGATGTTCATCAGTTATTTCCTGGCCTCGGCAGCGGCGATCGGCGTCGTTTTCGGCCTGCCCTGGTCGCCGTCGCAGCGGATCCTCGGGCTGTTCGTCATCGGGCTGCCGGTCTACGGCGTCTTCAGTACCTACGTGTTCTACCTGCCGGAACTCTTTCCGACGCGGTTGCGGGGCCTCGGCGCGGGCCTGTCGTTCAACATCGGCCGCCTGTTAGCTGCCGCCGGACCATTTGCCGTGGGCACCATTGCGGCGCGCGCGGGTGGCAACAGCCAGGTCATCATGGATACGTTGCTGTGGGTGGCCCTGGTGCCAGTCGCCGCCGCGCTGCTCAGCCTGCGCTGGGTGGTGGAAACCCGCAACCTGCAATTGCCGGACTGACGGCGCCTGTCAGCCGTCACGGCGCGGATTGGCGAGCCCGCGCTGCACCGCCGGTCGCGCCTCGATGCGCTCGCGCCAGCGGGCAACCGCCGGCCAGGCGTCGAAGTTGCCGATGGTCGGAATGCGCAGCGCCGAGTTGGTCCAGGGATAGATCGCGATGTCGGCAATGCTGTAGTCCGCACCCGCGATATAGGGTTCGTTCGTCAGCGTCCTGTCCATGACGCCTAACAAACGGCGCGCCTCGCTGCTGTAGCGCTCGATGCCATAGGGAACTTTTTCCCGGGCGTAGATCGTGAAATGACCAGCCTGGCCGAACATCGGACCGACGCCCGCCACCTGGAACATCAGCCACTGCAATACCTGGTAGCGGGCGGCGCCATTGGCTGGCAACAGCGGGCTCGCGGCTTTTTCCGCCAGATAGATCAGGATGGCGCCCGACTCCCAGACCGTCAGCGGCGCGCCACCCGGGCCGTCCGGATCGACGATCGCAGGAATCTTGTTGTTAGGGTTGATGGCGACGAACGCCGGCGACATCTGCTCGCCCTTGATGAGATCCACCAGATGGATGCGGTATGGCAGCCCCAGCTCCTCCAGCATGATCGAGATCTTGTGTCCGTTCGGCGTGGCGTGGGTGTAAAGTTCAATCATGAGTAATGCAGTCGGCGCGATGCGCGCCATTACCGTTGGGGTTTCCGATCTTAACGCTGCGCTCAGACTCTTTCACGAAGTGATGGGTTTGCAGATCGAGCGGCGCGAACCGCTGTCAGCGGAGCGACGGCGATTCTACGGACTTGGCGATTCGGTACGGGGCGAATGGGCAGAGCTCAGCTGCCAGTCCTATCCGATGGGCAGGCTGCGCCTGCTGCAGCTGACGCCAACCCCGCGCGAGGTCGTGCGCCTGGACACGCAGATGGGCGGGCCCGACTCACCGCCCGCCATCGGCCCGAAAGCCATCGATTTTTACGTTCGCCCGCCCATCGAGACCACGCTTGCGGAAATGACCGCCGCGGGCTGTACGGCGCGCTCGCGGCCGATTCGCTATGTGATCGGCAATACCGAAAGCGAAGAGCTGGTGCTGTTCGGACCGGACGGCGTGCCGCTGCTGCTGATGATTGGCCATCGCCATAACCCGAGCTCGATGCGCGCCGGCACCCCGCACGGAAAATACAGTGAAGTGCCCACTATTTCGGTAGTCGCCGGCGACCTCGCGGCGACCCGCCATTTCTACGCGGATTTGTTAGGCCTGACCGCGATGGTAGACACCGAAGTGGCTCCGGAGTATCGCGATTTCGCCTGCACGCTGGTCGGCATACCGCCCGGATCCCGCCTGCACTACCTTATGTACCAGGACCCGAACGAGCCCAGCGGCAAGATCCTGTTGGTGCATTTTTTCGAGCTGTCGACCCGGCGCATCGCCGGGCTCATGCATCCGTCGCGGCTCGGAGTCGGCCTTTATACGCATGACTGCGACGACCTGGATGCGCTGGCTGCCAGGCTGCGCGCCGCCGGCGCGCGCATAGAGGCGGGCCCGGCCCGGGTCGATAGCGAAAAGCTGCTGCTGGTGCGCGGGCCTAACGGCGAGCTGTTCGAATTCAGCGAACGCGCGGCAAGGCACTGACCAGATCGGCCAGCGTTGCCAGCACGACATCCGGTGCGGTGAATCCCGCGGGCCAGTCGCGCGCCGGGTCGCGGCGCATCCATGCGGTCCGCAGCCCAAGTTTCTGCGGGCCGGCGATATCGTGATCAGGATCGTCGCCAACGTACAGCACTTCGGCCGGCTGGCAGCCGCTGATATCCAGCACCTTTTGAAACGCGCGCGGATCGGGCTTGGCATAGCCGATCAGGCCCGCATTGAGGCTGAACTCAAATCGTTCCGCGGCGCCGATGCGCTGAATGTCGGCATTGCCGTTGCTGAGCGTCGCCAGCCGGAAGTACTGACCTAACACGTCAAGCGCGGGCAACACGTCCGGATAGAACTCGACGCGGTGGCGCGCCGCAATGAAGACCTCGAACCCTTCGCGGCCGACCGCGGCCGGCAGCCCCTGCGCGAGCGCGCAGCGGGCGAGCGCCTCGGTCCTGAGCCAGGTCAGGTCGTGAGCCTGGTCGGGGTATTGGCGCGCCAGATCGAAACGCGCGTCCCGCAGCAGGGCCGGCGAGGTAACCGCCGCAAGCGCGGGATAATTCGACTCCAGCCACTGCTCGACCGCCTGGTCCGCCGCCCGGATCACCGGCTCTATGGGCCAGAAAGTATTGTCGAGATCGAAGCAGATCAGGCGCAGCTGACTGAACATGGCAAGCCTGTAAAAACGGGCCAGCAGTATAGCGGCTGCTAGAATGCCGCCCATTGTTTTTACGGAGTTCGCCATGCGTGCCATCGCTGCTGGTTTTCTCGCACTTGTAATTCTTGCGGCGCCTTGCGGCGCAGCCGCCGGATCCGCCGCCGCCGACAAAGTCTCCATGCAGGATCAGCCCTTCACGCCTGACCTCATGATGCGCATGCGGCGCCTCTCCGACCCGCAACTGTCACCCGATGGGCGCTACGTCGCCTACACGCTGCGTGAAACCGACCTCGACGCCAACCGCGGACGCACCGATATCTGGTTGTTAGATCGGCGCATGGCAGGGAGCGCGCCGCGGCGCATGACGCGGGAACCGGCTAACGACAGCATGCCCCGCTGGAGCCCGGACGGCCGCAGTCTGTATTTTCTGTCCGAGCGGTCGGGTTCGGCGCAACTCTGGCGCCTGTCGCTGGACGGCGGCGAGCCGCTGCAGGCCAGTGACCTGCCGCTGGATGTGACCAGCTTCAAGATCGCCCCCGATGGCAAGCGGGTGGCCGTGACACTGAACGTGCTGCCGGATTGCGGCGCAGACCTGGCCTGCAGCCGCGACAGGCTCGCCGCGCAGGCCAAGTCCAAGGCGACCGGCAAGCACTTCGACCAGTTGCTGATCCGTCACTGGGATACCTGGGAGGACGGCACGCATGGGCGACTGTTCACGGCGTTGTTAGGCCCGAACGGCAAGCTGGGCGCGCTGGCCGATGTGTCCGGAGGCGTGGCGGGCAACCTGCCATCGCGTCCGTTCGGCGACGATGCGGAATACAGTTTCAGCAACGACAGCCAGCGCCTGGTGTTCTCAGTGCGGCTCGCCGACCGCAGCGAAGCCTGGTCCACCAACTTCGACCTGTATGAAATGGCGGCTGACGGCAGCGGCACGGTCAGGAATCTGACTGCGGCCAATCCCGCCTGGGACACGAAACCTGTGTTCCTCGTCAACGGCGACATCGCCTACCTCGCGATGGATCGACCCGGTTTCGAGGCCGACCGATTCCATGTGGAAATTATCGATGGCCGCACCGGCGCGCGTCGCGCGCTGACCCGCGCCTGGGACCGGTCGGTCAGCACGCTGCGTACCACCAGCGACGGGCGCAATCTGTTAGCCGTGGCGGATGACATCGGCCAGCACTCGCTGTTCCGGATCGACGCGCGCAGCGGCGCGGTGACACGTTTGTTTGCTGATGGCTACATCGGTGAAATCGCCACGGCTGGCGGGGATATCATCGCGGCCCGCGCCAGTCTCGCGGGTCCGCCGGACCTGTATTTGTTAGCCGGCAGGGGCGCGAAGCCGGGCGAACTCGCCGCCAGGCGCCTGACCGACGTCAATGCCGAGCTCGCCGCCGGCGTGCGCATGGCGGATTTCGAGCAGTTCAGTTTTCCAGGCGCCAACAACGAGACCGTCTACGGCTATGTCATGAAGCCGGCGGGTTTCGTCGCCGGCAGGAAATATCCCATCGCGTTCATCGTGCACGGCGGCCCGCAGACGAGCTTCCAGAACCTTTGGAGCTTCCGCTGGAATCCGCAGGTGTTTGCCGGGCACGGCTACGCCGTCGTGTTCATAGATTTCCACGGCTCACCCGGTTACGGGCAGGCATTTACCGATTCGATCAGCCAGGACTGGGGCGGCAAGCCGCTGGTCGACCTGCAGAAAGGCCTCGACGCCGCGGTCGCGCGCTATGACTGGCTGGACGGGCAGCGCGCCTGTTCGCTGGGCGCATCCTACGGCGGCTTCATGCAGAACTGGATCGCCGGCCACTGGCCGGACCGGTTCAAGTGCATCGTCAATCACGCCGGCATCTTCGACAACCGCAGCATGTACTACACGACCGAGGAGCTGTGGTTCACCGAATGGGAAAATGGCGGCACTTACTATGACGTGCCGCAGAATCACGAGGCCTTCAATCCGGCAGCCAGCGTCGCCAAGTGGCGCACGCCGATGCTGGTGATTCATGGCGCACGCGACTATCGCGTGCCCTATTCACAGGGCCTCGCCACATTCACGGCATTGCAGCGCCGCGGCATCGAAAGTCGGTTCCTGATTTTCCCGGACGAAGGCCACTGGATCCAGAAACCGGCTAACAGCCTGCAGTGGCATGCCGCCGTGTTTGAATGGCTGGACAAGTACCTGAAATAGCGGCGCAGCGCAGGCGCGCGGATCAGCCGTAGTAGGTGCGCCATTCCGCCTGGTAACGCAGGCCCAGCTGCAAGATGCGCGTCAGCAGTTCATCGTAGCCGGTGCCGGCGGCGAGTGCCGATTGGGCCAGGTCCTCGCCCTGCGCGAGGTTGGGATTGGCGTTAGCTTCGAGCACGAAGACGCTGCCATCCGGCCGTATGCGAAAATCCATGCGCGCATAACCGGAGAGTCCGAGCGCACGATAGATGCGGCGCGCCAGCTGGTCGAGCCGCGTCAGGATGGCGCTGTCCAGGTCGCCAGCCGCCTGGGTCGCAATGCCATGCTTCTGCTGATAACGCTTGTCCCACTTGATCTTGCGCGTCGCGATCGGCGCCTGCCCTTCCGGCAGGCTGCCAAAACTCAGCTCCCAGGGCGGATAGCGCGTCAAGCGGTCGTTGCCTAACACGCCAACATACACTTCGCGGCCGTCGATGTACTCCTCGACCAGCGCGTCCGAGCCAACCTGGTCGTGAATGAAGGCAACGCGGTCGCGCAGGTGCCCAAGGTCCGCCACGATGGAGGCTTGCGATATGCCGAGGGACGCGTCTTCGGTCGCCGATTTCACGAACAGCGGGTAGCGCAGTTTGCGCGGCACGTGCAGGCGCGCGCCGCGCCGGAACACGGTGAACTGCGGCGTCGGAATGCGGTGATACGACAACAGCTGCTTGCTGAGCGGTTTATCGCGCGACAACAGCAGGCCGCGCGGATTGCAGCCGGTGTACCGCTGCCGGCTGAGTTCCAGGAATGCAACGACGTGCTGATCGTAGGTCACGATGCCGTCGAATTCTTCCAGCAGGTTGAACGCGATGTCCGGCCGCCAATCGGTCATGACCGTGCGCAGCTCCGTCAGGCTGTCGAGCACACCCACCACCAGCACCTCGTGGCCCATGGCCTTGAGCGTCGTGATGACGTCGATCTCGGTGCGCATTTCATCCAGCCGCGCAGCCGCGACACCGCTCAGGTCGTCCGGCGGCACCAGACTGGCGTGAGCCACAATCATGATGCGCAGTGATTTCATAGATCGAGTATCGGACTTTGTGTCAGGAAGTAATTCTGCGTCAAGCTCGCGAGCATCCAGCGCAAATTGCGCAGCGTCTCGCGTCGCGAACCGCGCTGATAGAGGCGCGCACGCCTGACGCGCTCGGTGACCTTGCGCAGTATCTGGTGTGCGGTATAGCGATCAACCGCGCAGTCGCGCATCAGCTGCCGTATCAGGTCTTTCTTGGCCTGCTGCAGGATGCTGCGCGCGGTCGCCGTGTTAGCACGGGGCCGTTGCGCCATAAACACCCGCTGCAGCAGCTCGTCGATGCGCCCGCGCCGGTGGTGAATACGATTCAATGCGCGCTGCCGGTAGTGCTGCGCGAGCGTGCGCTGATTCTGCGCCAGGGGTTCGACGGTCAGGCGCCTGCTCACCACTGGCGCCGTGCCCGCAACTTTGCGCATCAGCTCATCCACCAGCGTCAGCTTGTGCATCGCCGGCCATTCGGCGTAGTCGCGTCGCCAGGAACGACGCGACTGCAGCCAGACCGCGAAGGTCTCGGCGAAATCCTCGGTGGGGTGCGCCTGCGCGTACCAGTCGCCGAGGTGATGCACATAGCGCCGGCTGCCCGGGCGCGCGCGGTAACGGTTTGGATAGGGCAATGACGACGGGCCGAATACTTCGCGCCAGCGGCTCTGCCGGCGCAACCGGTAGGCGTTGTCGATGGCGTGCCCCGCTTCATGGCGCAGGATGCGCATCAACCAGTTGCTGTTGCCGCCCTCGACCTGGCCCGTCATCGCGCGCTCGAGCCGCGCCAGGCGCGGATGCGCCAGGTAGAACGGCACCGCGAATCCGGGCACGCCGTCCGGCGAAAACCATTCCTCGGCGAGCCAGACATGCGGCGCAAGACGGATGCCGCGCGCGCGCAGTTCGCGCCTGAGGCGCGCGATCGCCCGGCTGACACGGCTGCGCTCAAGGCGAATCGGCAAGTCACAGAACCGCAGCTGCAGCAGCTCCGCATCCGGCAGCGTTGCCAGTCGACGGGCAGAAAGCCGTGCGCTCACGCGGGCACTCCCGCCTGGGCGGCCGCAAAGATGCGATCGCCGAACCCGGCAATGGTCTCGCGCAGGGCTAACACGGCGAGCCAGTCCGCGGGAATTGCCGCGGCGCCAAAGCGGGCGCCGGCGATCTGGCCGACCAGCGCGCCGGTCACGTCGCTGCGCCCTCCCAGGTTCGCCGCGGTCAGCACCGCATCGCGGAAATCGCGGGCGCGCCACAGCGTCCACAGCGCGCACTCGAGGATATCGAGCACGTCACCCGCCGGACGCAGCTCCTCGTCCCGCATCGACCTGAACCGGCCGTCGACGATCTGCTCCAGGCGCGCGGCGTCCGGGCCAGCCGGCACACCGATTGCCTTGCGATCCAGTGCTAACAGACTGGAGCGGTCCAGGCCCGCCAGCGTTCGCTGCAGGACCAGGGCCGCGCAGCGCATCGCCGCCAGCACCAGTGGTGCCTGGTTGGTGGTGCGCGCGGCCTCGGCCGCCTGCGTCAAAGCCAGTGCCGGATCGGCGTGAAAATACAACAGCACCGGCGCGATGCGGCCCAGCGGCTCCGGGTCCAGTTGCCGGGGATCGTGCGAGCCCGCGAACACCTGCCGGCGCCAGCGCGCCGCGCCCAGCGCCCTGGCGGTGTTAGGTTCGATGCCGACACACTCACCGGTGGCGGCCAGGTATCCCTGCGTCTGCCAGCGCTGATAGCGCGCGACCTGATCGCGCGGATCGAAGGCGGCCTTGGACAGCAGGCTGTCCGCCAGACACAGCGCCATTGCAGAGTCGTCGCCCCAGGCGCCGCGCGGCAGTTTGGCCGGCCCGCCGCCGCTCATGCCGGTGAGCGGCGCAAACTCGCCGCGTGCCAGGCCGTGCGAGGCGGCCGCGACCGCCTCGCCAACCGCGAGACCTAACATCGCCCCGGTAAAACGCTGTTGCAGGCGCGGCTGTGATACTGGAGGCAGCGATACTGGGGGCAGCGATACTGGGGGCAGCGAGATCTCGTCCGGCTTCGGGATAGTGATTGCGGCGGCCGCCGTACCAGGCCTGCGAAACTTCACCCATTCGCGCACGAAATCGGTTTGCTGCGCAGTCTCCGGAACCGTTGCATAGTCTAACGACCGCGCGCTCTGGGCCCACAGCAGATTCAGCTTCTCAAGAGCCTCCTCGGCACGCAAGCCACCGTCCGCGAGCAGGCAGGCGATCGTCGTGCCGGTACGCCCGATTCCCGCGCGACAGTGGACGTAAACCGACCGCCGCCGCCGCATGGCATCGGCAATGACGTCGACGATTTCGTCCATCTGCTGAAAATTTTCCGGAACCCCGTGATCCTTGATAGGGCGGCGTTCGTACTCGGTCGACAAAGGCAGATTCGGGTGATACGGCGGCAATTCGCCGGGCGCCGTCAGATCGACAAACGTGTCGATACCGGCCTGCAGCAGGCGTTCGATACGCTCGTCGGTCTGTGCCAGGACATTGCTCGCCGGATACTCCCCGGCGAGCAGCCGCCCCGGCACGACCCAGTAGCTGTTAGGCAAGGGTACCGGGCCGCGGGTCTCTTGAGGCGTATCAGGCATGCGGCTTCAAAGCGCGCGGAAATCAAACAGGCTGCTGTCAGCAAGGTGGCTCGGCGTCACATTGCGCAGGCTGGAGAAGATGGTTTCGGTACGCCCCGGATTAGCGCGCTCCCAGTCCGCCAGCATCTGCTTGATCGCGACGCGTTGCAGGTGGTCCTGCGAGCCGCACAGGTTGCAGGGGATGATCGGGAATTCGCGGACCCGCGCGTAGCGTTCGATGTCGCGCTCGGCGACGTATGCCAGCGGCCGGATCACGACATGACGGCCATCCTCGCTGCGCAGTTTTGGCGGCATGGTCTTGAGGCGGCCGCCGTGGAACAGGTTGAGAAAGAACGTTTCGACGATATCGTCGCGATGATGACCTAACGCGATCTTGCTGATGTCGTTCTCGGACGCAAACCTGTAGAGCGCGCCGCGGCGCAGGCGCGAACACAGCCCGCACATCGTTGCGCCTTCCGGAATGACGCGCTTGACGACACTATAGGTGTCCTGCTCGATGACATGCCAGGCGACACCCAGCGACTCAAGATAGCGCGGCAGCACGTCGGCGGGAAAATCCGGCTGCTTCTGATCGAGGTTCACGGCGATCAGCTCAAAGCGCACCGGGGCGGCGCGCTGCAGAGACATGAGCAGGTCGAGCAGCGTGTACGAATCCTTGCCGCCGGAAAGGCAGACCATGACCCGGTCGCCATCGGCAATCATGCCGAAGTCGGCGACAGCCTTGCCCACCAGGCCGCGCAGGTGGGCCTGCAGCTTGCGAAAGTTGTTAGACGGCCGGGTCCGCGCGCGCGGCTTCGGCATTGGGACCACGACTTCTTTGACGGGCATGTCCATGAGTGGCGCGAGACTCAGGCAGCGGCGCTGCTGGGCGTAATTTCGCCGAGGTACTTGTGCTCCAGGTAGCGCAGTGCCGCCGTCGCGCCCAGCGGCTTGCCGGTCGCCTGGACCAGGAGTTCGCCGGTCGGGTAGCGCGAACCGTGTGAATACAACTGCGTGCGCAGCCATTCGAACAGCGGCTTGAATTCGCCACGCACGACCTGCGCGTCAAGATCGGTGATGTCCCGGCGCATGGCTTCGTGCAGCTGCGCGGCAATCGCAGCGCCCGCCGCATAGGATGGAAAATATCCGAAGGCGCCCACCGCCCAGTGAATGTCCTGCATGCAGCCTTCGGCATCGTTTTGCGGCCGCAGGCCGAGGCGGCGCTCGGCGGCATCATTCCAGGCCTCGGGCAGGTCGCGTACCGCGATCTCACCGCCTAACAGACGTTGCTCGAGGTCATAGCGCAGCATTATGTGCGACGTGTAAGTCAGCTCATCCGCATCGACACGGATCGAACCGCGCTGCACGCGGGTCAGCAGCCGGTACAGGTTGTCGGCTTCCCATTCCGGGCCACTGACCGCGAAATGCTTCTCGAGCAGCGGCCGCAGCCACAGCACGAACTCGCGGCTGCGGCACAGGATCATTTCCAGCAACAAGGCCTGGCTTTCTTCCAGCGCCATGCCGCGATCCTGCCCGACCGGCTGGTTGTGCCAGGCGGCTGGCAAGCCGAAGCTGTACATGGCGTGGCCGACTTCATGCATCGACGCTAACAAGCCGCTGAAAGGATTGGCGCCGTCCAGTCGCGTCGTGATGCGCACGTCGCCGGGCACGCCTTCGGTGAAAGGATGGTTGCTTTCGTCGAGGCGGCCGCGATCAAACGGAAAGCCGAAGGACTTCATGACATCGGTGATGAAGGCGCGCTGTTTCGAGGGCGCGAACCGCCCCTGGATGGGCAGAACCGGCCGCGACTCCTGCGCAGCGATGGCCTCGCGAATCATGATCGGCAGGCGCCGCTGGTAAGCCTTGAACAGGGTGTCGATGTCGGCGCTGCGCAGGCCGGGCGTAAATTCCTCGGCGAGCGCATCGTAGGGGCTCAGGTTGAAGGCCTGGCCGAGCAGCGCGGCCTTGTCACGCACCAGCTGGACGACATCCTGCAGGTGCGGCGCGAACACGGCGAAATTGTTGCTGCTGCGCGCCTCGAACCAGCGCACCTCGGCGAGCGCTATGACTTTTGCCAGGCGCGAGATCAGGCTTGCCGGGGTCGCAATCGCATGATCGCGTTGCCGCCGCATTTCATGGAGATTGGCGGTCTGCCATTCATCCAGCGCGCTGGCGTTCGCCTGGGCGCGGTCCAGCAGGCGCGCGACCTTGGGCGCGGTCAGCAGCGTGTGGTACTCGGTCTCGAGCGCGGCGAGCTGTTCGCCGCGCAGTTCGGCACTGCCGCGCGGCATCATGACGGCGGCATCCCAGCGCAGCAGCGCCAGGGCGCCGCGGAAAGCGTGCAGGCGCTTCCACTCTTGTTCCAGTTGTTCGTAGGGGGAATGCGCCATGGTCCCCCATTGTACCTTTGGGAACCGCGACCGGCCGGCAAGCGCAGTTATATATCTAAATAAATCAAATACTTAACTGAGAAATCCCCGGTTGACAGTATCGGCCCGGCGGACCGCCATGGCGGGCGTTATGTTAAAGCGCTGCGCCTTCAGTTCGCGGCAAAAAACATCGCGATCGAGACACCAATTCCGACGGTCCAGACGAGCGAGCGCAGCAGGGCGAGGTTTGCGAGGTAACAGGCCAGGTACAGCACGCGTGCGCCAATGAATATTTCGGCCAGCAGATCCACCCGCGCCTGCGGCGCCTGGGCCAGGTGCGCGGCAAACACGCCGGCGGCAAATACCGCGAGCGCCTCCCAGGAATTCTGCTGCGCGGCATTGGCACGCGCCCGCCAGCCCTGCAGGCGGCCGAGCCAGTCGCGGGGATTCCGATTGTCGTAACCACCACTGCCCGCCTTGGCAATGCCGGTACAGATGATTGGAAAAACGGCCGCGATCGCGACACACCAGAGTGCAATAGTCATGGGTCGATCCTCTTGTTAGCTTTTTTCACTGGCGGCGGCCTGGCCCGCCTCGGGCACAGCTCCGGCCGCGCCGCCCGCGCGTTCGCGCAGCTTGTCGATCAGGCGGCTCAGGTATTCCGGCGAGCGCGTGTTCTTCGCAAGCAGCGCATACAGCGATGGCACCACGAACAAGGTCAATGCCAGCGCGATGATCGTACCGAAGAACACGGTCGCGCCGATCGATTGCCGGCTCTCGGCGCCAGCGCCGCTCGCGATCATCAGCGGAATCGCCCCGGACGCGGTGCACAGACTGGTCATCAGCACCGGCCGGAAGCGGATCGCCGCCGACTCGATCACCGCCTCGACATACTCGACCCCGCGATCGCGCAACTGATTGGCGAACTCGACAATGAGAATGCCGTTCTTGCAGGCGATGCCGATCAGCATGATGGCGCCGATCTGACTGAACACGTTGATCGATGAGCCGAACAGCCACAGGCCCAGCAAACCGCCACTGATCGCCAGCGGCACGGTGGCAAGAATGATCAGCGGATGGATGAAACTCTCGAACTGCGCCGCCAGCACCAGATAAACGATCAGCAGCGCAAAACCGAAGGTGAGCCAGAGCTTGCCGCCGGTCTGCTTGAGCTCGCGCGATTCGCCGTTATAGGCGATCTGCACGCCCTCGGGCACTTCGCTGCGGATGGTGTTCTCCAGGTACTTTAGCGCCTCACCCAGCGAATACCCGGGGGCAAGGTTCGCTGAGATCGTGATCGCGCGCATGCGGTCGAAACGGCGCAAGGCAGCCGGGCCGGCGGTTTCCTGCACCGTGACCAGCGCCGACAGCGGCAATAGCGCGCCGCTGCGATCCGACTTGACGTAGATGTTGCCGAGATCACTGGGGGTCGCGCGATCTTCCTCGCGCGCCTGCAGGATAACGTTGTATTCCTCGCCATCGCGCAGGAACGTAGTCACGATCCGTGAACCCAGCATCGTTTCCAGCGTGCGGCCGACATTCTGCAGCGACACGCCGAGATCCGCGGCCTTGTTGCGATCGATTCGCACCTGCAACTGCGGCTTGCGCTCCTGGTAATCCGATTCGAGATTCAGGATGCGGGGGTTGTCGGCGTTGACGCGATCGAAGACCTTGTCGCGCCAGGCAGCGAGCTGGTTGTAGTCCGTGCCGCCTAACACGACCTGCACCGGTTTGCTGCCGCCGCCGACCGACAGGCTGGGCGGCTGGATCACGACGATACGCACACCGGCGATGCCCGCCGTGCGCTGGCGAATCCGCTGCGCGATCTGCGCCGAGGTTTCGTCGCGCTCGCTCCACAGCGTCAGCGGCATGTAAAGCGTGCCGACGTTGACGTCGGACTGCATGCCCCAGGATCCCGAACGCCCGATGACCCGCCGGGCGTTGCCACGGCGCAGTTCGTCCATGCCAATGACTTCGAGTTCCCTGAGGTACTTGTCGAGGTTCGCGAGGCTCGCGCCCTCCGGTGCCGTGAGCATGACCGGCAACATCGCGCGATCCTCGAGCGGCGCATATTCCTGCTGCAGCTTCAAAAACGGCAATGGCTTGCCAATCACCATGAGTAAAACCAGCAGCGTCGTGACAACACCCGCCGCAATGACGATCACCAGTGGCCGGCGGCCCTGCAATGCGCGACGCAGCCGCGCCTCGTAACCGCCGGCAAAGCCGCGGAAACCATTGTCGAAAGCCTGCGCAATCGGCAGGCGGTGTATGCCCTTTTCGAAAAGTTTCGAGGCCATCATTGGCGTCAGCGTCAGCGCAATCAGTGCCGAGAATGCTACGGCGGCCGCGACTGTGACGCCAAACTCGCCGAACAGGCGACCGACGTTGCCCTGCATGTAGGAGATCGGCACGAACACAGCAATCAGTACCAGCGTCGTGGAGATGACCGCGAAGCTGATTTCCCGGCTGCCGTTCATGGCCGCCAACAACGCGGGTTCCCCGCTCTCGACGCGACGCGCGATGTTCTCGAGCACGACGATGGCATCATCGACGACCAGACCGATGGCGAGCACCGCGCCCAGCATCGTTAGCGTGTTGATCGAATAGTCGAGCGACAGCATGACCGTCGCCGCCGCCATGATCGACACCGGTATGGTCACCGCCGGAATCAGGGTCGCGCGCACCGTACCCAGGAACAGATAGATGATCACCAGCACGATCAGCATGGTCTCAACCAGCACCTTGACGACGTTCTTCAGCGACTCCAGGATGAACACCGTGAAGTCGAGATTGATCTCGATATCGATGTCGGGCGGCAGCGTCGGCTTGATTTCCGCGAGCGCTCTCTTGACGTTGTTAGCCACCTCGAGCATGTTGGCTTTTGAATTCGGGATGATGCCGAGACTGAAGCCTGGCAGGCCGTTGGAGCGCGAAATCGACCGCTCATCGGCAGCGGCTACGCGCACGTCGGCAACTTCGGACAAGCGCACCAGGTAACCGTCCGGGCTGCGCCCAATCACCAGCTCGCGAAACTCCTGCTCACTGGTCAACGAGGTGTTGGTGCGCAGCGTGAACTCGCGCTGCTGCGACTCGATGCGTCCTGCCGGTAATTCGATGTTTTCGCGCCGCAGCGCAGCCTCCACGTCGCCGACCGTCAATTGCCGCGCCGCGAGGCCCTCACGATCCAGCCAGATACGCATCGCATAACGCCGGCCGCCGCCGGCGCTGACCGAGGCGACACCCGGTACGACGCTGAACCGGTCCTTGAGATAGCGATCCACATAGTCCGTCAGCTCCAGCACATTGCGCTTCGTGCTGTTGGCATTCAGGTACATGATGACTTCCATCGAGTCATCAACCTTGGTGATGGTCGGCGCCTCGGCATCCTGCGGCAGGCGTTCCTGCACCCGCGAGACACGCTCGCGCACGTCGTTAGCCGCGGCATCGAGATTGCGATCGACGGTAAATTCCAGGTTGATGCGAGATGCTTCGTCGCGGCTCGCCGAGGTCATCTTGTCGAGACCCTCGACGCCGGCGAGCTCGTCCTCGAGCACCTGCGTGATACGCGACTCGATGACGTTAGCCGAAGCGCCGCGATAGACAACGGCGACGTTGACCACCGGCCGCGCAACATCCGGATATTCGCGCACCGTCAGACGCAGCGCCGCCATGATGCCGAGAATCAGCAGCAGCAGCGCCAGCACGGTCGCGAACACCGGTCGCCGGATCGACAGCTCGGAAATCGTCATGTCGCGTTCCTGGCGCCTTTGCCGGCATCAATCGCGGTGCCGCCAGGCGGCGAAGTTGCGACTTCAGCCGCCGCGCTGTCGCGCACCGGCCCGCCGTCGCGCGCCTTGATGGTGCCTTCGACAATGACCCGTTCGCCTGCGGCCAGTCCTGCCAGTACCTCGACGCTGCCCGGCTGGCGCGCACCGATCGTGACTTCGCGTTTGCTGGCCACGCCGTCCCGCACGATGAAGACGTACTGGCTGCTCTTCTCAGGCACCAGCGCTTCTTCCGGAATCACCAGCGCGGTGCGACCGTCGCTTTCGAGTTCCACGGTCATGAACAGGCCGGGGCGCAGAGCACCGTCGCTGTTAGGTACGAGCGCGCGCACCGCCACGGAGCGCGAGGTGGGATCGATGCGCGAATCGACGCTCGACACCCGGCCGGTAAACACACGGCCGGGATAGGCATTGCTCTTGGCCTTGACCGTGAGCCCGTCCCGCAGGCTCGCCACGACATTCTCCGGCACCGAAAAATCCAGCTTGATGATGCTGGTGTCATCCAGCGTGGTAATCAATGCGCCGGGACTGATCAGGCTGCCAACACTCACCTTGCGCAGCCCCACGCGCCCCGAGAATGGCGCACGTATCACCGTGTCCTCGAGCCGCGCGCGCGCCGCCGCCAGCCGCGCTTCGTTAGCCTGCTTGGTCGCGACCAGCTGGTCGAACTGGGACTTCGAAACCGCCTGGGTGTTGAGCAGCTCCTTGCTGCGCTGATACTGCGAGGTGCTTTCCGTGAGCGCCGCCTGAGCCACGGCCAGGTCGGCGCGCGCCTGGGCGCTGTCAAGTTCCACCAGGATCTCGCCCATCTGCACCGGCTGGCCGTCGGCAAAACGCACCCGCGACACGATGTTCGACGTCTTGGAGGTGATGCTGACCGCTTCGTTCGCCTGCGCCGTGCCCACAGCCGAGAGCGCCCGGGTCAGCTCGGCGGAACGGACTGCGACCGTAACCACCGGTGTCGGAGCATTGAATCCGCCGCCCTGCCCTGAAGCCGCGCCGGGTCGACCGGGACTGCCGCCACGCGCGGCCGCAGCTGTCGCACCTGGCCGGCCGCCGGTCATGGCTGCAGGCGGCCCTCCGCCCGGTGGGCCGAATCCACTGCTGGGTTTATTGGCGTGCTTGGTCGCATAAATGGCCCAGCCGGCGCACAGGACCGCCACCGCCAGGCTCAGGGTCGTAATGCGGTTGCTGCGGGGCTCGGACATACGCCTTCATTATTGCATCGCCGCACTGCAACATACCCGCAGTTGCCGGAACTAAACGCGCGCCGGACCGCGTGCCAGCCGTCTAGACAGCAGCCCGGGACCTCTCGAACAGCCCCGTGGCCAGCGCCGTGCCGGCCAGCACCACGCCGCAGAACAACAGCAGCCGGCCGCCGACGCGCTCGCCGAAAAACAGCGCTCCCCAGAGGATGCCGAATACCGGGATCAGGAAGGTCGTGGTTACCGCGCGCGCCGCGCCGACGTTCTTCAGCAGGCGAAAATACAGCACGTAAGCGGTCGCGGTACACAACAGGCCTAACACCACGGCTGCCACCCAGGCGCCCGCGGTCGGCGGCGTGGCCGGCCAGGCTAACAACGCGAGCGGCGAGAGCATGATCGCGGCCGAGCCAATGCTGCCAGCCGTCAGCACGGTCGCCGGCAGCTCGACCAGGTAGCGGCGCGTGTAACAGACGGCGAGGCCATAGAGGAACCCGGCGCCGAGACCTGCCAGCACACCCAGCCACGGAGGCCCATGACCTGTGTGGTCGATGGTGCCGAAACCGACGGTCTCATAGACGATGGCGCCGACGCCCACGAAGGCCAGCAAAATGCCGCTCCAGCGCTGCAGGCTCAGGCGCTCGCCCAGCCAGAAGCGCGCGATCAGCGCGCCGAAGATCGGCGTCGTGGCGTTCAGCAGTGAGTTGACGCCGGCCGGGATCAGCAGCGCCGCAAACGCGAACAGCGTGAACGGGATGGCCGTGTTGATCAGGCCGAGCAGTGCGAGCTTCCTCCAGTTGGCGCGCAGTTCACGGCCGACCCGCCACAGCAGCATGACCACTACGGCGGCGCTGATCAGGCGCACCGCGATCAGCGCCAGCGGCCCGAACTGCGGCGCGGCATAGCGCAGCAGCGGAAACGAGCCGCCCCAGATGGCACCTAACAAAACGAGGTTGGCGATATCGATCGGCCGCATTGCCGCTAGCATAGCTGAGCCAACCCTTTATCATATGGCGCCATGTCATCGGTGAGCCTGCTCGGACCCCAGTTTCGAACGCCCAACCTGCGCGGCGTGGTCGCGGCGCTTGGGCTGCAGGGGCCATTTGTATCCATCAGCGCGGGCTGGCAGGAGCGCGAAGGCGAGCTCGACGAGCTGCGCGCCCACCTGGACGCGGATGTGCATGACCTGCGCATCTACGAGCGCAGCGAACGTGTATTCGAACAGGACACGGTGCTGCGCGGCGAGCACCGCCAGCGCCAGTCAGACTTGCAGGAAATGCGCGAGCTCTATCAACTGCAGCTCACGCATGCCAAGGACACGGCGCGCGAGCTGTTCGAGCGCGACGGCTCGCCGGCGCTGCTGCGGCGGGCCCGCCGCCAGGCCATCGCCGCCCTGCACCGCCTGGACCGCGCGCACATCGCGGCCATCCGCACGATCCACCGCGAGTTTGTCGCCAAGACGGGCCTGCCAGACCGGCCGGCCGTAGCCGGTGCGGCGGCGCAGATTGGCCGTTACGTCCAGCAGGCTAACGCCGTGTTCATCGCCGGCGGCCATGTCGCCGTGCTGCTCAACCGGCTGCGTTTGTTAGGTGGCGCGGCGCTGTTCGCGGACAAGCCGATCGTCGCCTGGTCCGCCGGCGCGATGGCACTGACCGATGTGGTGGCGCTGTTTCATGACTCGCCGCCGCAGGGCCGTTCCAATGTCGAGGTCTTCGATGAAGGCCTGTGCCTGGTCAAACGCGTGATCGTCCTGCCGCATGCCGCCACGCGGCTGCACCTCGACGACGCGGCGCGGGTACGTATTCTCGCGCGGCGCTTCGCGCCCGCACGCTGCCTGACACTCGACACCGGCGCGGAGCTGCAGTTCAGCGACGGGCATTTCCTGAGCGGCACGGGCAGCCGCCGGCTGCGCCGGGACGGCAGCCTCGCCGAAGTGGACACCTGATGCACGCGGCCCTGCGCGCACTGACCGCCCATGGCACGCCGGACGAGGCGGCGATTGTCAGTTTTCTGCGCGCGTCGAAATTTCCGCTGATAGCCGCGGACGGCGTCACGTTCGTCTACGCAGGCGACGCCGAGTCGGTGCATTTGCGCTGCTGGATTTCCGGGCTGGCGGCGGCGCAGCCGCTGGAACGCATCGACGGCACCAGCCTGTGGGCGCGGCACCTGGAACTGCCGCCGGGGTCGCGCCTGGAATACAAGTTCGAACGGCGCACCCAGGGCAAGAGTGAACTGATACTCGATCCTCTGAACCCGGTCCAGGCAGCCGACCCCTTCGGCGCCAATTCCGTCTGCCAGGCGTACGGCTACGTTCGCCCGGACTGGACGGTCGATGACCCGCTGGCGCGGCACGGCACGCTGGAAGAACTGCAGGTGTCGAGCACGGCGTTAGGCGACCAGCGGCGCGCGCTCGTCTACCTGCCTGCCCGCTTCCGGCGCACGCGCCGCTATCCGTTGCTGATCGTGCATGACGGCGAGGACTACCTGCGCTTCGCGTCGCTGCGCACCGTGCTGGATAACCTGATCCACCGCCTGGAAATTGCGCCGCTGATCGTCGCCTGCACGCATTCGCCCGACCGGCTGCGTGAATACGCGGGTTACGAACCGCATGCGCGTTTCATCGTCGAGGAACTACTGCAAAGCCTGCGGGTGCAATTTCCGCTGGAAGACACGCCGGATACGCGCGGCCTCATGGGCGCCAGCTTCGGCGGCGTCGCAAGCCTGTACACCGCGTGGCGCTACCCAGGCATGTTCGGCCGCCTGCTGCTGCAGTCCGGATCTTTCGCCTTCAGCGACTTCGGCGAACACAAGCGCGGGCCGGTCTTCGACCCGGTGGTGCAATTCGTCAACAAGTTTCGCGCCGCGCCGGGACTGCCGACCGAGCGCGCCTACGTCAGCTGCGGTATCTACGAATCCCTGATCTACGAGAACCGCTCGATCCTGCCGCTGCTGCGCGATCGCGGCATCGAAGTCCGCTACGAGGAAGCGCGCGACGCGCACAATTGGGAAAACTGGCGCGATCGCCAGCGCGCGGGCCTGTCCTGGCTATTCCCAGGACCCTTGTGGATGGTGTATGAGTAAAGCTTAAACGGAGTACCAGCAGTGGCTCACCTAACAAGAAAGATCGGTCTGTCCCTTGGCGCGGATATCTGCTGGCCAATCTGTTTCGAAGAGATCCTGAAGCGCCTGAAACTGAAGATCTCCTGGCGCGGCGACACGCTGGATTTCGCTGTGTCCCGCGTCACCATCGAGCCCTTCGACCTGAAGCAACCAGTCAACTACGACGTGGTGGTCGACCGCGTGACGCACTGGTATCACACCAGTCGCGAGTGGATCAAGAAATCGGTGGTGCTCAACGACCTGTACGTCTACAACAACCCCTGGTCCATCCAGGCTAACGAAAAGCACACGACCTATTGCGCGATGATGCGCCTCGGACTGCCGATCCCGGAAACCTGGATGGTGCCACCGAAGTCGTATAACAAGACCGCGGATCTCGAACCCACGCTGCAACGCTACGCGCAGTTGTTCGATCTCAGTGCGGTCGGCAGGAAACTGGGCTACCCGCTGTTCATGAAACCCTATGACGGCGGCGGCTGGAAAGGCGTGACCAAGATCGACGACGATGCCGCGCTGAAGGCGGCGTACGAGGCCTCCGGTACGGACGTGATGCATCTGCAGGCCGGGATCATTCCGTTCGACCGCTTCGTGCGCTGCATCGGCATGGGTCCGCAGACCCGGGTCATCAATTACGATCCGGCCGCAGCATTGCATGATCGCTATCGCATGGACCGCGATTTCATATCGACCGGCGAACAGCGCATGCTGGAAGACATCACGCTGACCATCAACACCTTCTTCGGCTGGGATTTCAATTCCTGCGAGGCGCTGCTGAAGAATCACGCCTGGCATCCGATCGATTTTGCCAACGCCTGCCCCGATTCGCAGGTCACCTCGCTGCACTACCACTTTCCGTGGCTGGTGAAGGCCAACCTGCGCTGGGCCCTCTTCTGCGCGGCGACGCAGCGCAAGATGCGCAAGAACCTCGACTGGGAGCCCTACTTCGACGTCGCGGCGCGCGATCTCCCACAGGCTGAAAAGCTGACAGAGTACGCGCGCATTGCCAGGGCCCGGCTTGCGGCCGCCGAGTTCGAGGATTTCTGCGGCAAGCACCTGGCGCATTTCGACGAGGTCGCCGACGCGTTTTTCGGCACGGCGGAAGCCAAGGCCGCGGTGCGCCGCAAGGTCGAGGCGCTGTTCCCGGCGCACGAGTGGGATTCCTTCACGGAGCTGTTCTTCTGGCGCATACAGGATTGGCGCAGGCAGGAAGGCCGCGCCTAGAACGCCGGGTCGGTCAGCGACTCGAGGAACGCGCGCAGCTCGCGCTGCTCAGCGGTTGTTAGCTCGCGGGCCGGCAGTCGTTGATCCCGGCCGCGATGCTGCGCGACCTGGCCGTAGTGGCGCAGCACCGCTTCCAGGCCGCCGAAGCGGCCGTCGTGCATGTATGGCGCCGTCAGCGCGATGTTGCGCAGTGTCGGCACCTTGAGATTTCCGGCGCCGAGTCCGTTGTCCGCCAGCGCCGGCGGACCGGTTGCACCGCTCGCGT
The DNA here is from genome assembly GCA_036786925.1 of Steroidobacteraceae bacterium. Classification (GTDB taxonomy): domain Bacteria; phylum Pseudomonadota; class Gammaproteobacteria; order Steroidobacterales; family Steroidobacteraceae; genus UBA964. The sequence continues at coordinate 7,374 of DAIQQI010000006.1, read as the reverse complement.
CGCGCCACGGGCCGGCCAGGTTGATGCCGCTATGGCAGCGCGCGCAGCCAACGGCGGTGGAAAAAAACAGGTCCATGCCGCGGCGCGCCGCCGGACTCAGCGCCGCGTGCTCGCCGCGATACAGGTAGCGGTCGAAAGGCGAGCCCGCGAAGATCAGCGTGCGTTCGTAACAGGCGATCGCCTTGATGATGTTAGGCATGGTGACCGGTTGCGCCTCACCCGGAAACGCGGCGCGAAACTGCGCGCGGTAATCGGACCTTGACTGCAGCAGCGCCGCGACGGCCTGCTCGCGACCGTGCAGGCCCATTTCCAGCGGGTGCTCGTTGAACAGCGGCTCCAGCATCTGCGCTTCCAGCGGCCGCAACTCAGGCTTGATCCAGCCGAGCGACTGGCTGTAGGCGACATTGACCAGCGACATCGCGCCGCGGTCGGTCAGCTCGCCGGTTGCGCCGGGCGAGCGCGGCCGGCCATCGGTGAAGGCTCTGGCCGTCTCATGGCAATCCGCGCAGGCCATGCCCCCGGTCACCGACAATTTCGACTCGAAGAACAGCCGCTGACCGAGCGCGCGTTTCGCCTCGCTCATCGGATTGTCCGCGGGCACGAAAGGCTCGGGCATGCCGGGTGGCAATTGCCATTTCCAGGATTCCGCGCCGAGCGCGACCGCTAACAGCAGGGGCGCGGCCAGCGCCGCGCACAACCACCTCAAGGATTCAGCCCCGGATGGTTAATTCCAGCCGGCGGCCGACCCCGCGCGGCTGAGCGCCGCAGTCTGCTGCGCGAGTTTTTCACGTTCGGTGATCCACGCGTCCAGCGTATTGAGCTGCCCGGCATCGGCATTGCTGCCCGCACGCTGCGCGCCCGACCAGGTGCGCATCGCAGCTAACAACTTGGCGGCGAGCGCGCGATTGCGGCCAAACAGGTCGAGGTAATCGCGCTTGGCGTCATCGACGCGATTGAGGCCGAGATAGGCATGCCCGCGGTATTCCAGCGCCTCGGGAAAGCCGGCCTTGAGCCGCAAGGCTTCGTCATACGCGCCCAGTGCGCCGCCGTAATCGCCGGTCTGCCGGCGGCAGTAACCGACCATGTTCCAGCCCTCCGCCAGCTGCGGATTGGCTTCCACGGCGCTTTCGAATTTCTTCAGCGCGGCGGCGTAATCCTTGCCTGCCTTTTTCGCATCCGCGCCTGCCTCGTCCGCACGCTGCGCGAGCTTGACGCCCTCGTTGTACAGGCGCAATGCCGCCGCGACCGGATCCTGCGTTTCCGCCCTGGACATCGCAGGCGCGCCTGCCGGTGGGCTCGCAGGGCCGGTGCTGGCACTCCATGCTAACGGCGCCGCAGCAACCGCCAAGGCAATGAAAAATGGTTTATAGATGCGCCTGTTCACAGAACCTCCATGTCTTCACGACCGCAAGCCGATAATCGTGCGCCGACAATTGACGCTGTGCAAGCGGGACGACAAGATGCGCACCCATGAGCGAAAACAATAAAAAAACCTGGAGCTGGCAGACACCGCGGCTGCCCGAACCGGCGAGGGTTGTCCGTTGGGGGCACTTCGGCACCCCGGTGCTGCTGTACCCCACCGCCGGCGGCGACTTCGAAGAAGTCGAGCGATTCAAGCTGATTCACGTGCTGGGCGATTTGATCAGCCAGGGCCGCATCAAGGTCTATTCGATCGACAGCGTGGCCGGCAAGACCTGGCTCAAGGGCACCGACAGCCCGGAGTATTGTTCCAAGGTCCAGAACCTGTTTGACGCCTATATTTACGAAGAAGTCGTGCCGCTGATTCGTCACGACTGCGCATCACCGGACATCGAGGTCATCGCTACCGGCGCCTCGATCGGCGCATTCAACGCCGTCGCCAGCATCTGCCGGCATCCGGACGCCTTCAAGCTGGCGATCGCGATGAGCGGCACTTTCGACCTGTCGAAGTACCTCGATGGCAAGATCAATTCGGATTTCTATTACTCATCGCCGCTGCACTACCTGCCGGGGCTCGCGGACGATCATCCGCAGATGGTGAAACTGCGGCAGCGCTTCGTGCTGCTGCCGACCGGCGAAGGCGACTACGAGGACCCGGGCGAGAGCTGGCGGGTCGCCAAGCTGTTAGGCGCGCGCGGCGTGCCTAACAGGGTGGACAGCTGGGGCGCCGAGCACCATCACAACTGGAACACCTGGCGCGCGATGCTGCCCAAGTACCTGGGCGAGGTGACCTGAAAAAAAGGCCGCGCTGGCAGAGCCGGCGCGGCCTTTTGTTGATCAGAAAACCTGGATGATCAGGCGGTGCGCTTGCGACGGCGGATGCCCACGCCCAGCAGGCCGAGGCCTAACAACGCCAGCGAGGCCGGTTCCGGCACCTGGGTGATCAGGTCCTGGCGATCGCCGCAATTGGCTGACGATGTGCACTGGCGGTCAATCGTGTTCGTGAGAACCAGCAGGCCGCCGGCCATCGGGCCGGTGCCATCCAGCGCACTGAGCCAGGTCTGCGCGACCGTACCTACCGAGCCGCCGCTGGTCAGCTGGAACTGGCCGGTGCTCAGGTTGCCGTCGCGCTCACCGTACGACAGTTCCCATAGAGCGACCTGGAAGGCGGCGGCGTTGATGTCGTTGGTCTGGCTATTGGTCGGGTTCGCGATCTGGTCATAGAAGCGGCCCCACAACTCCGCGATACGCGCCTGGTCATAGTTGCCTCCCGAATTACCGCCGACGGCACCGACCTGGTTCGCGGTGTAGGGATTCAGGAACGGCGTCAGGAAGACATCCGGCTGCAGGCAAAAGCTCAGGAACGGAGTCCACGCGTCTGCGGAGCCATAGTTCCGGTAGTCGAGCGCGAACACGCCGGCGCTTGTTCCAACCGTGCGCTCCGACGAAGTGCCAGTATTCAACCTAAACGTTGCAGATGAGTAATAGCCGTCGTTGCCGTTAGGCGTGAAGACATTGCCAGCCTGGTTGCTGACTTCATACTGCGAACCGGCAACCAACGGACCTGCCTGCGACACGCTCGCGCACGCCAGCGCGGCAACTGCAGCAAGGTAGGGAGCCATTTTACGAATCGACATTTCTTACTCTCCGACTAAAAGGGCGCCACCTGGCGCTGTTGTGGTATCTATATGCAATCGGCAGGCCAACTACTGTAACTCCTTGAAAAACAGATAGTTAATGCCCCAGAAATACCCCAAGGCAGGTCGGGAGCGGCTATTGCTGCGGGAGTTGTAAGCTATTCCGACACCAGGGCCCCGGATTAGGTTGAATTGGGTCGGACCTCGCTTGGCATGCTGGACGGGATGTGAACTGGATCCCATACAGACCGGGTTATGTCAGCTGTTTACGGGTCGATCCCACTACTTGCGCAGTTTGGGTGTAAAGGAATCCGACAAGAGCGCTTCGGCGACTACCTACAGACAACTTATTTGCAGGCGATGACGATGCAAGGGGACCGTCATTATGCCAATCAGCAAACGGGAAGTTATCGTCGTCGGCGCCGGGATCGGTGGTCTCGCAGCCGCACTGGCGCTGCAGCGCGCCGGACAAAGAGTGACCGTGTTCGAGCAGGCCGAGACACTCGGTGAAGTGGGCGCGGGCCTCTCGATCAGCCCCAACGGCGCGTTAGGGCTGCAGTCGCTCGGCGTCATGGACGCTTTTCGTCGCGTCGCCTATGCGCCGGACTATCAGCTCGTGCGCCATTACCAGAACGGACGGATCCTGGCGCAGGTGCCGCGCGGCGATCGCCTCGCAGAGCAATATGGCGAACGCTATTACGTCGTGCATCGCGCGGACCTGCACACGCTGCTCGCCAAGGCGGTGCTGGCGAATGATCCGCAGGCCATCAAGACCAATCATCGCTTTATCGATCTGAACCAGGACGAGCAGGGCGTGTCCGTCGGCGTGGCGCCCGGCGAGTGGCACCGCGCGGCCTGCATGATCGGCGCTGACGGCGTACGCTCGCGGGTGCGCTCGACGCTGTTCGGCGCCGAGGAAGTGAAGTTCACCGGCTATGTCGCGTGGCGCGGACTCGTGCCCATGGAAAAGGTGCCGCGCGAGGCCCTGGATCCGCCCTCGCAGGTTTTCATCGGCCCGGGCCATCTGGTCAACCGCTATCCGGTGCGCAACGGCAAGCTGCTGAATTTCGTCGCCTTCGCGGAACGCGCCGGCTGGATGGAGGAAGGCTGGAGTATCCCGGCCGACAAGCGCGAACTCGCCGCGGAATTCAGCGGCTGGCATCCGTATGTGACGGACATCATCGCCAACGCGCCGGAGGAAAAGCTTTTCAAATGGGCGCTGTGCGCACGCAGCCCGCTGATGCGCTGGGTCGGCGGCCGGACCGCCCTGTTAGGTGACGCGGCACACCCGATCCTGCCCTACCTCGGCCAGGGCGCGGTGCTGGCCATCGAAGATGCCGTGTTGCTGGGCCGCGCGTTCGCGAGCAGCGAGGACATCGACCAGGCATTGGCGCGTTACGAGGGCGCGCGCGTGGGCCGCGCGCGCTTCGTGGTGGAACGATCCTCGATGCAGGCGCCGCGTTTCCAGAGCGCTGACCCGGATTCGTTTCATCATGACGTGCCGGTCGACGAGGCGCTCGGGCTGTTCGACTACAATCCCGGTACAGTGCCGGTCTGACAGCGCCTAACGAATCAGGCCGCGCAGCAGCAGGTTGGGCAGCACGGAAGCGTCCCAGTCTTTCGATGCGCGCCCGAGCCGCACGATCACCAGCTGCTGCGACGGGATCGCCCAGACCGTGCGGCCACCGCCGCCTTCCATCCAGATGACATCGTCGGCCGCGTAATCCTCGCCGTGGCGCACGCCCTGGCCGGATCCCTGCTGATACTCGCGCACGCCGGCGCGCGCCTTGCCGGCCCAGACCTGCAGGCCATACAGCGCATTGGCCTGCGAGCCGCGCGCCATTTCGGCCACCCAGCCTTGCGGCAATATGCGCGTGCCGTCGATGACACCATCGTTAGCTAACAACATGCCGAGGCGCAGGAAACCGCGCGCCGTGGCGCGCATGCAGCAATAGACCGCCGGCATGCCATTGACACGGTCCATGTAGAATTCCGCCGGACCCGCCGCCAGCGGCGTCCACAGCAGCTTGTCGATCAGGCGCTCGTAATCGTCTTCAAGCGCGCGTTCGAGGAGCACGCCCGCCAGCTGCGCATTGGCGTTGGACAGCGCGAAGCGGAATCCTGCTTCATGGGCCACGCGGAACGACAAGGCGGTGTGCTCGAAATCGCTGCCCAGCGACAGGCGCGCGTTCCTGCCGAAGTAATTGCGCGTCCCGGCGAGCCAGCGGTCCACAAGACCCGCGCCCGCCGGAGGCGCCACCGCGTTCAGCGGCACTTCCTCGAGACCGCTGACATTCTGCAGCAATTGCCGCAGCGTGATCGCGCCGCGCGGCTCGCGGGCCCACTCGGTCAGGTACTTGTCGAGCCTGTCGTCCAGGCTCAGCTTGCCATCGAGCACCGCGAAGCCGGTCAGCATTCCTGACAGCGAGCGTGACATGGCGCGCCCGGAAAAAAGCTGATCCGGTTTCATGCCCTGCCAGTAACGCTCCAGCACCAGTTTTTCGCGATGCGCCACCAGCAACGCGACGGAATTGTTAGCTTCGGCCCAGGCCGCGGCCGCCGCCAGCGCCGCGGGTTCGATCAACGGCGTCGCCGGATCCGCCGGCGGCACGACCGCCACCGCGAGGCCGCCTATTCGTACCGCGGGCTGGTAGAAACTGTCCGGCCATTCGCCACTGTCCGGCAAGGCCGCGAGTCGCCAGCTGCGCTGCAGAAACGGCCAGTCCGCCAGGCCAACACCGATGGCGCCCGACACCAACACCAGGGCGAGCACCGTCAGAACTAACAAGAAACGGCGGCGCAGGTCGTCGAGGATCACGGGCGCTCAACCTGCGTAGAGCTGCACATCAGTGCCAATCCGGTCCGCCAGCGCGCAGGTGGTTTCGAGATCAGGGTGGCGCAGCATGATGAAGCCATCGGAGACCAGGGTTGCCTTCCAGTTGCGCCGCCGGGTGCCGGGACGCAGCAGGCTGTCCCAGACGATGGTCGAACCATACTGTGCGGCGAATTCATCGAGCCCCGCGATGCGCTGAATGATTCCCTGTCCGAGCGCGCGCTTGTAGATCGTGGCGACGTTGTATCTGCGCTCGATCTGCGCATCGAAACGGCCCTGAGTCACGGCGCGGGCCCACTCGCGATAGACATCGAAATCACAGGCGAAATTCATCTGGTCGACCTGGTGCGCGCCGGGCGGGCGGCCGCCGATCTCGCCAAAAACCACTTCGCCGTCGGCCTTGCGATACCACTCCATGTGCGTGAAGCCGGTTTCGAACCCTAACGCGCGGATGACATCGAATCCCATGCGCACGCCGCCGGCGAGATCGGGCGCATCCGGATCGCGCAGCGCGATGACCTGCGGGCTGATCCACTCATTGCTGCGCGCGATCAGCGGCCGCGGCCGGTACCAGGCCACGTTGTAGTAGGCGATGCGGCCGTCGATGGTTACGGTATCGAAGGTGAATTCCTCGCCGTCGACAAATTCCTCGACGCTGACCTCGGCCACATGCGTCAGTTTCGCCAGCGCATCTTCCAGCTCCGCCGCGCTGTTGAGACGGTAGGTGTCGGCCGAACCCGCCCCGGCGATGGGCTTGACGATGATCGGATAACCGATGCGCTCCGCCGCTTCGCGGCATTCGTTAGCTGTGCGGCAGGCCGCATGGCGTGGCGTGCGAATGCCGGCGTCGTCCAGCACGCGCTTCATGGCTTCCTTGTCGCGGAACGGAACAGTCTTCGCAACCGACATGCCCGGCACGCCCAGGCCCTCGCGCAACTCGGCCGCCAGCAGCATGCCCGGTTCCCACAGGCATTCGACCCGATCGAGCGTGTGGCCGCCTAACCAGCGGCGGATCTCAGGCAGCACCGCCGCCGAATCCCACAGCGACCGCACCTGCAGATAATCGCGCAGGCTGCGTTTGACCAGCGGCGGCAGCGCGGCCGCCGGCTGGTCACCGATGCCGTATACGGTGGCGCCCACCTCGGCGAGGCCACGGGTGAATTCCGGCATTTCGGCCGGGTATCCGGGTGAAATCATTAAAACGCGTGACATGGCGACTGCATAGCCTACCGGCAATTCGGCGCGTGTAAACTCGGGTCATGGGTTTGCGTATCGCCATGGTCGCCTCCGAGGTCACCCCGTTCGCCAAGACCGGCGGGCTGGCCGACGTCGCGGCAGCGCTCTGCAAGTACCTGCACGGTGCGGGCCACGATGTGCGGCTGTTCATGCCGTTCTACAGCCGCATCGACCGCGCGGCACTGGAAGTCGCCCCGGTCGAGTCCCTGCAGCAGCTGCCACTCGAGTTTGGCGGCCACCGCTACCAGT
>DAIQQI010000407.1:0-2659 GCA_036786925.1 Steroidobacteraceae bacterium | reverse complement strand
GCCCGTGCGCAGGCCCTTGGTCGCGGCCGGGCCGTCCGGATTGACCTCGGTGATTGCCGCGGCACGTAGCGGCAAGTATCAGATGGCGCTGTATGCCTGGTTCTCTTCGTTCGATGATCCTGTCACGTTTCTCGACCTGCTGGCTAACAAAGAGCGCGGCAGCCTCACCGGCTATGGCAATGCCGAGTTCGACCGGCGCCTGGCGGCCGCCAATGCGCTGCTCGACCCCAAGGCGCGCGGCGCGGGCCTGGCGGCTGCCGAAGCGCTGGCGCTGGCGGATTATCCGGTGATCCCGGTATTTCACAGCGTCAACCTGCGCCTGGTCAGCGACCGCGTCAGCGGCTGGATCGACAACTCCCGCGGCGCAAATCTATCGCGCTTCCTGGGACTGAACCCCTGAGCACACCGGCACGCGACATCCGCCGGCGCCTGGCGGCACTCTGGCTGGTGGTATTCGTCGATTTGTTAGGCTTCGGGGTACTGATACCGCTGGTGCCTTTCTATGCGGTCAAGCTCGGCCTGTCGCCCGGATGGGTGACTTTTGTCATCTCCCTGCATGCGCTGTTCCAGTTCGTCGGTGCGCCGATCCTCGGCCGCATCAGCGATCGCCTGGGCCGGCGGCCGGTGCTGATGATCAGCATGCTGGGCCACGCTGCCGCCTACCTCCTGTTAGGGTTTGCCGACAACATCGCGTTGCTGGTGCTGTCGCGGATGCTGTCCGGCTTCACCTCCGGCAACCTGGCAACCGCCTACGCCTACGTGGCCGACGTCTGCCCGCCGGAGAAACGGGCCGCGGGCCTGGCGCGCGTATCATCGGCCTTCGCGCTCGGCTATGCACTCGGGCCGCTGCTGGGCGGCCTGTTAGCAGGAGATGTCACGCCGGTGGCCGCGGACCTGCACCGGCCGGCGTTCGCCGCGGCGATACTGTCATTGCTGTCATTCGCCGCCATCGTCTTGCTGCTTCCGGAAACCCATCACCCGGCGAAGGCAGCGCAGGGCAACCGCGTGCTGCCGCAGACCCGAACCGAGATCATCCGCCGCGACACTGCCCTGCTGCTGATGCTGGTGCTGTCGCTGACCGTATTTGTCTGCGCCGCGATGCGCGAATCGCTGCTCGCGCTCTGGGCCCATGACAAGCATCACTTCGATACGCATTCGATCACGCTGCTGTTCACCATCAACGGCCTCGGCGTGGCTGCCATGCAGTTCTTCGTGACTGGCCTGGTCATCCAGCGCTTCGGCGAGCTGCGGACGGTCAGAGCGGGAATTGCCTGCTACGGGCTCGGCTGGCTGACCCTGGTGCTGGCCGGCAGCTTTGGCTGGCTGGCGGTGGGCATCCTGTGCGGCTCGATTGCGACCGCGCTGTTCGGAACCAGCCTGCAGACGCTGGTGTCGTCGCGTGCCGCCGGCAACACCCGCGGCACCGTCATGGGCATTTACCAGTCGAGCAGCAGCCTGGCGCGCTTCGTGGGCGCGGCCTTTTCCGGCAGCCTCTATGGCCTGGCCGGGTACGATGCGCCCTATGTTTTCGGCGCAGTTATGATGCTGCCCGCCCTGTTGCTGACACTTTGGATTGCCCAGGCATTGCGCAGGTCAACCGCATGAGAACCAGCACCAAGCCCGGAGACCTGCTGATTGCCGCGACCGATGTCGACGACACGCAGGTCGATTTGCGCCGCCACGCCGGCGGGGGCCGCATCCTGCACTACGATCGCGACTATCGGCTGCTGGGTGAGTGGCGCACCGGCCAGACCGGCCTGGTCGTGGGCCTGGCGCTCGACCCCGGCGACGGCAAACTCTATGCCTGCGATCCGGGCAGCCAGACGATCAGTGTCTTTTCACCATCCGGGGAATTGTTAGGCCTGGCGCCAGCACTGCCGCGCGCGCGCATCGGCGCGCTGCTGTTTACCGCCGCCGGGCGCTTCGTCGCCGGCCTGCACAGCCGCCTCGGCGAGGACCCGGTACATCCGGCCAGCCGCCTGTACGTCGGCAGCCTCGAACCCCCGGTGTGCCGCGGCCTGGCAGCGGCCGTGGACGGCGGGCGCCAGGGATTTCACTGCATCACGCACATGGCGCTTGGCCCGGACCAGCGCACGCTTTTTTACGTATCCGAAGGCGGCCGGCGCCTGATGCGCTTTGACCTGCAGTCGGAGCAACAATTGCCGGATTTCCTGAGTTTTGCGGCTGACGATCCGCGCGGCACGTTCGGGCCCGCGGTTCTTGCCGACGGCAAAGTCTGGATCGCCACGGGTCGCGGCGCCGACTGTCTGGCGCCTGATGGCCAGCTGCTATGCAGCGTCGCTCCCGAGATCGAGCGTGGCTGGTCACGCCTCACCCTGGCAAACGACAGCGCCAGTTTCTTTCTCGGCAATTTTCTCGCCGGCATCCTCGAGCAGCGCAGCAGCGCCGACGGCCGGTTGTTAGCTTCGCTGGATATCAGGCGGCGCTTTTCGCTGTCGGGCGTGGTACAGGTTCCCTAGCCGCCTGCGACCGCGATAAAGCGCCCGGGCTCGAGCGCGCCGCTGCGCACGGCCGGGTGATCGAAATTGACCCAGTGCGCGCCGACAGCTAACAACCCGGCCGGAGTGAAAATGAGCGGCACGGCGTGGCGGCTCCGCTCCGGCACGGCAGCTTCGCGCAGCAGATCCTTCAGTGGCCG
>DAIQQI010000125.1:0-8871 GCA_036786925.1 Steroidobacteraceae bacterium | reverse complement strand
GCGCCCGGGCGGCTTCAACGCGGGTCTGGTGACCTCGACCCAGGCCACGATCGATGCTCTGCGGGCTGTCGTACCTAACGCGGGCGTCAACTTCGAGCAGGAAGTGCTCGAGAACTGGGAAGCGGGCGTCAAATCCACCTGGCTCAACGGCCGCGCACGCACGACGCTGACGGTCTATTCCGACAAGTGGCTGAACGGCCAGGTGGCTAACAACGTTCCGGTCAACGTGAACGGCGTCGCCAACCTGATTGGCCTGACGATCAATAATGGCGTTGCCCAGCTGGATGGCATGGAGTTCGAGGGCCAGTTCCGCGCCACCCCGAAACTGACCGTCTCCGGCACGTTTGGCTACAACGACAGCAAGATCAAGAGCTATGGCCTCGGCCTTGGCAACTGCTCGGACTGCAACGTTGTTTACGGCAGTTTTGCCGGTGCGATCGGCCGCCGCCTGCCGACGGTGCCGCAGACCACGTACACGCTGTCCGGCGAGTACAACAGCGCCTTTGACAACGGCCTGAAGTGGTTCGCGCGCGCCGATTACCAGGTGCAGGGTTCCAAGTACACCGACTTCTCCGGAGCCGCGAAAGTGGGCGACAAGACCAATCTCAACGCGCGCTTCGGCATCCGTGGCGAGAAGTGGTCGGCGGAACTGTTCGGCACCAACCTGACCGACGACGACACCTTCCAGGCCGCCTTGTTAGGTATCGACGTGTTCACGTTCCTGGCGCCGCCGAACAAGAACGAGATGCGTTTCTCGCCAGGCCTGCCGCGCATGGGTGGCATCCGCCTGACCTACGACTTCTGATCGCAAGCGCGAATCGGGATCGATGCAACGGGGCCGACAACGGCCCCGTTTCTTTTGGGCCAAAAAAAAGGCAGCCATCAGGCTGCCTTGCAAAGGAACTCCAAGATTATCTGATTATTGTTGTCGTTTACTTCTTGAACCGGCGCCGTGCGATTGCAGCGCCTGCCAGACCCAAAGCCATCAACGTCATAGAGGCCGGCTCCGGGACGTCGTAAACCTCTTCAACGACCGCGAACGCGGGCGCCGCGAACAGCAGGGCCGCTGCGCCGAGCAACATCGCCTGTGACATTAATTTGTTCATCGATAATTTCCTTATCTGGGTGCTCGCAAAGATTCGCGAGCAGTACCGTAGTTAAAGCAATATCGATGCCACAAACGCCAACTGTCTGATTGGCAACAGGTTTTTCGCGGTCGGCTCAGCGGATGCGCATTCGCTTGTAAAGAATTCCGACGCCAGGCGCTGCGCTAAGTAAATTCGCCTTTGTCGGCAACCGCTATGTAAAGCGCATGGCAGGGTGCCTCGCCCACGACATGCACCAGATGCCCCTGCCCGCTTATGTCGAACAGCGTGAACATGTCGCCGCGCACGAACTGCCGCGTCTCGCCATTACTGACGGTGATGTTCATCTGGCCCGAAAACACTGCGACGAACATCAGGTCCGGCGCGGTCTTGAAATCGGCGCTGTAACCCGGCTGCGACAGACTCATCTTCCAGTATTTGACGTTCTGGTTTTTCGACGAGATGCGCCGCGGAATTCCGGTTTGCGGCAAATCGGTATCGCGAAAAAACGAATGGCCATGTTCATCGACATCCACGCAGGTGAATTTCATGGCGCGCCCCTACTTCTTGAATTCGTATTTGTCGGTGCCCGGAAACGTCAGGCTCAGGGTGATGACCGGTTCGCGGCTGCGCGCGAAGCTTGAGTGATGCAGGGAAAATCCGTACACATAGACGCCTTCACCGGTTGCGGATCGACGTGTCTCGCCGCTTTGCAGTTTGTTATCGAGGTGCCCGGACATCGCCCAGACCATGCGCGGCTGGTTGGTCAGGTGCATTTCTTCGGGTCCGCCGCCGATCGGCTCGCCGGGTTGATTCAGGGAAATGCCCCAATAGGCGCCGTCCTGTTTTTCGGTCTCGGCATGCAGGTCGGTCACCTGCTTGAAGGGAATGTCGACCGTACCCCACGCGGAGCGGCCGTTAGCATCCCGGCTGAAGGATTTCATTTTCATGGGGCCGCCTTTGCGCCATTGGTCGCAATGAACGAGGAATCTTCCAGGACATCCCAGTGCGTCGGCAGGCCGGCCGCTTCGCACAGCGCGTCGCCCGCCTGGACGATGCGGGTTTCCTCACCAACGGTGATTTCCATGCGTCCCGACAACATATAGATCAGCGCGTCAACCGGGGGCGTCACCGCGCCGGTCTTGCCCGGGCCGGTCAGGCGCGCGATGCGGATGGAATTGCCGTCGAATACATAACGCTGCACCGAGACCTTCGCCGTGTCGACACCGGCCTTCGGGCCTGCTGCCAGTGGCGTCAGCGGCGTGTCCTTGCCCCGGATGACCAGCGCTTTGGCGTCCGGTTTCGAACTGCGAACGGTGTAAAGCACCACGGTTGTGTCCTCCAACCTGCGCGGGATACTGCGCAGCACACCGCTCGGCAGGTTGACGACGTCGCCGGCGCGAATCTGCACGATCTGGCCGGCCGCGCCGACGATGGCCGAGCCCTTGACCACGTACAGCTGGGTTTCGGTCGTGATCTGGTGCAACACGCCACCGCCCGCCTTGCGGAAGGTCAACACGCGGATTTCGCCGTTGTTGAACTTGAAGGCCTGCGAGTCATAGCGCACCGCGTTAGCCGGGGCGCGCGTGAGTTCATCGGCGCCGGCCGCGATCAGGATGCGCGCGCCGGTCTGCTCGGCCGCGCCGGTCTGCAGTATTTCCCACTCGGCCATCGCGACTACGGGTGTGTCGGCGGCGAGCCGGATATTGCTCGCGGCCTGCACGGCCTGCGCGGTCGCCAGCAATCCCGCAGCGAGCATCAGGTTCCTAACAAACTGTCGCTTCACGTTCGCCCCCTGTTTTTGGACGCTCTCCGGGGCCGCAGGACCCGGATGGAATTATCGCCAGGACAAGTCAGGTACACGGCACCGGCAGCGTCCACGACGATGCCGGCCAGTGAGTCTTGCGGCAAGTCTAGGCCATCGAGGGACAGCGGCAGGCCGCTCGCGAGTACCGTTCGCTGCTTGGTCCCAAGGTCGATTGCCAGCACGCGTCCGGCACTGGCTTCGACCACCGCCAGTCGCCCATCCGACAGCCGCGCCAGCCCTGTCGGCCGGTCCAGCCCCTCGGCTACCGCCTGGCGACTGCCGGACTGGAGATCGACCCGCTGTATGCGGCCTGCTGAAAATTCGGTGACCAGCAACACGTTCGGGCTCTCTGCCATGACCGCCACCGGTTGCTGGAGGCCGGACGCGAGGACCCTGGCGCCCGCCCCGTCGACCTGCAGTAACTCGCCGGAGGCCACGTCGGCAACCACCACGGACCCGTCGACTAACAACACCAGGCCCCGGGGGTTCCTGACCGCACTGCTCTCCCAGACTATCTGATCGGTGGTCCGGTCGATGGCGCGCAGTCGCGCCACTGGGGCATTGGCAAGCACCATGCGCTGCGCGCTCGCCGCCACCGCAGTCGACGCGCCGCGGTTGCCGGCCCAGGGCGGGCGCGTCACCGCGCCGGTCTGAGGGTCGACAAACCGATAACCGAAGGGATCAGTCACTAACAAATTCGGGCGTCCCGCCTGTTCAACCAGCGCCACGCCCAGCGGCAGCGTGAACCAGCCGCGCACCAGCGTTCGCAGCGCGCCCGAGGCGGGCTCGAACACAAACAGACTGCTGTCGGCGGCGCTGCTGAGAATGATCCTGCCACCCGGCGCCAGCACCAGGCTGTCGAGCGGCGCCGGCAGGTTTGTTAGCTTGGCCGACTGACCCGTGGCCGGCACGGTGCGCCACAGGTCGCCGGACAGGTAATCGACGCTGTACACATCACCGTTCGACGCCACCTTGACCGCGGCCGGCGCGCCCAGGCCGGTGGCGATGGTGGTGCGCGCGCCGGTTTCAATATCGATCGCGACCAGGCGATCGGTACCAAACTGCGGCGCATACAGCCGGCCATCCGGACCAAACGCAAAGCCATTCAAGCGCCCCTGACCGCTCGCAACGCGGCGCGGCGGCCTGGCAGCTAACGGATCCAGCTCCCAGAGCGTGTCGTCACCGGCGCCGACCTGGGCGGTGAACAGGCGCCCGGCCGCATTGAAAGCGATCGGATTGACGCGCGGCGCGTCGCGCAGCAGCACCTGCGGCCGGCCTCCGGGCCGCTGCGCGCGGATTTCCCCGGAGCGCTGCGCCGTCCAGGCCACGATGCCGGCGGCCGGCGTGCCGGCCGGGCCGACCGCGACATCGTCGGATTCGCCGTGCGGCGAGTCGATGAATACGCTGACGGCGCCAGTGCGCATGTCGATCTGGTAGACACGCTGACCATGAATGCTGGTGCCAAACAAGCGACCGGTGTCGTCGAGGACAATTCCCTCCACCGCGTGCATGGCCGAGGGCGGCACCAGTATCTGCACGCGGTACGACGCGGTTTGCGCGATGGCCGCCGACTGCAGGCACAGCCCGATGATTGCACAGTGGGTAAGCCGATGAAGCATCGCAGCGAGTCCTTGTGTTGCGCCTAGAATAGCGATCACCGATCACAACAGAGCGGAAATAGTATGCGTTCAGGCGGATTGCGTTTGGGCCTTGGAGTCCTGGCGGCAGGCGCCGTGGCGTGGCTGACGAGCAATGCGCTGCGCGCGGCCGATCCGCCGGCCGCAGCACCGCCGGGCCAGCCCGTTACGGCCCCTGAAACAGCGCCCGCTGCAGCAGCGCCGCTCAGTCCCGAAGCCGCCAAAATCGAGGCGGGCCGTTACCTGGCGGTCGCTGGCAATTGCACCAACTGCCACAGCCGCGCGGACGGCGACCCGTTCTCAGGTGGCGTCGAATTCAAGACCGACTTCGGCACGATCTACTCGACCAATATCACGCCGGACACGACCGCAGGCATCGGCGAGTGGACCGAGGCGCAGTTTGCGCGCGCGATGCGCGAAGGTGTCGACGATGAAGGCCAGCACCTGTATCCCGCCTTCCCGTACACCGCGTTCACCAGGATCAGCGATGCGGACCTGTCGGCGCTGTTTGCCTACCTGAAATCCGTGGCCCCGTCGGGCTACCAGGCGCCCGAGAACGACCTGCGGTTCCCCTACAACCAGCGCTGGCTGTTAGGTCTGTGGAAATGGCTGTTCTTTGACGCCGCGCGCTTTCAGCAGCAGCCGGCGCGCGGCGCGCAATGGAATCGCGGCGCCTACCTCGTTGACGGCCTCGGGCATTGCGGCGCCTGCCACACGCCGCGCAACTTCCTCGGCGCCGAAAAAGATGACCAGTACCTCGCCGGCGGCGTCTATAACGACAAGATCCCGGGCGGCGAAGTGCGGCCCTGGGCGGCGGTCAATCTGACGCAGGCGGACAGCGGCCTCAAGACCTGGAGCGTCTCTGACCTGACAGGCTACCTGCACACCGGCCACGGCCAGCGCGCCGGCTCATTCGGACCGATGAACGAAGTCATCGGCAACAGCCTGCGGCAGCTGAGTGCGGCTGACGTCGAAGCGATGGCTGTCTACATCAAGAGCCTGCCGGCGATCGAAACCAGCGACACGCAGTCCCTGAGCGAGTCGGAGCGGGCCGAAGGTGAAACGCAATATACGATTCATTGCGGCACCTGCCACCTGCCGACCGGACTCGGCTCAACGCCCGGCACAGATCTCGGGCCGCCGCTGGTCGGCAATCCCGTGGTGCAGGCGCCGAGCCCGGCGACCCTCATCAACGTGATGCTGAATACCAGCGAGGTGCTGACACCTGTGCCGCCCGCGAGCTGGAAAAACATGGAAGGCCTGGGCGACAAGATCGACGACGAACAGGTCGCGGCCATCGCCAACTATCTGCGCAGCAGCTGGGGTAATCGCGGCGGCAAAGTCACCGCCGCGGACGTCGCCAAACAGCGTTAGCTCAGGCCGCGGCCTTCGCGGCCCAGGAGTCGCAATAGCCCTTCGGGTTGGCGGGACCGCCGGTGTAGATCTGGCAGGTTCCGCAGCCCGCGCCATCAGCGCCCGGCGTGAAGAAGGTGCAGCCTGCGCAGGTCTTGGCCGCATCGGCCGAGTTTTCGACGTAATGATTGGCGTCGCGCAGGCTGGTCTCCGATGGCGACATGTCCTCCGGATTGGCGCACCCGCCTCCCGCCGACGACGTCGGCTCAGACTTGCCGCCACTGCAGGCTGTAAGGGCGGCGGAGCCCGCCGCGACCGCGGAAACTGTTAGCCCGAGACGGAAAAACGAGCGGCGGGTCAATGCATCCATGGGATGGCTCCAGGGTGGGTTTGATTGGCGGGTTGCGGGAGTACGATAACTAATTCCTGGCGCCGGCGTCCAACATCGGCAGCAGCGAGACCAGCAGCAGGACTGCCATGACCACGTTGAAGATGCGCGCCGTGCGCGGCTCGTGCAGCCAGTGCTTCAGGATGGTCCCGAACAGCACCCAAATGGAAATGCAGGGTATGTTGACCATTGCAAACAACAGTCCAAAGACCAGGATCCAGGTTGACGACACCCCTGCAGGAACGTAGGCGCTGAACGCGGTCACGGCAACGACCCAGGCTTTCGGATTGACCCATTGGAACAGGGCCGCCGCCATGAAGCCGAATGGCCGCGATTTGTTAGCACCATCGGTATCGGTCGTCACGGGTCCGGAAGTTGCAATGCGCGCGGCCAGGTAAACGAGATACAAGGCGCCGGCCCAGCGCAGCACGCGATAGAAGCCCGGCGCGCGCAGGAAGAACTCCGCCAGGCCGAAACCGACCATCACCAGCATCACCGAGAAGCCGATTGTGACCCCGAGCATATGCGGTATGGTGCGGCGGAACCCGTAGTTCACGCCTGAGGCCAGCAGCATCACGTTGTTAGGTCCGGGCGTGATCGAGGAGACCAGCGCAAACAGGCTGAAAGCAACGAGAATCGCAGTGGTCATGTGTCGCTATGCTAACATCGATCGCAGCATCAGGAGGCTCGCGAGATTCCGGTCGTGGTGCTGGAGTCAGCCTGGCTCGCGGAACTGGATTCGAGCAGAACCCAGCAGCACCAGCATCAGCAGCAGCAGCCAGGGCTCGATGAGTCCGCCACCACCGCCGCCGGACGCGGCAGCGGGCGGAGGCGGCGCGGCCACATCGTCTTCCTGGATGGTGATCGCATAGCTGTTCGAACCATCGACAATGACGCCACCGCTGGCGTTCGAAAGCACCAGCTGGAAATTCCGGTTGCCGGTGACGCTGGTGTTGTTAGCCACCTGGATAACCACGGTGCGCTCGCCCGTTTCACCGCTGGCCCACTGCAACGTGCCGCTGGCCGCGGTGTAATCCGTGCCGGCCAACGCCGTGCCATTGGCCGTGCTGTAACTGACGCTGACGGCGCCGGTCGAACCGGCGGCGCGCTCGACCCGGACGGTGACCGATCCCGATCCCTCGACCACCGTCGCGGCGCTGCCGACGAAAGCGAGCCGCCCTGCCGCGTTAGCTGCCTGTTCACGCAACAGGAAGAGTCCGTTGCTGATGTCGCTGATCAGGATCGTCCCGGACGGCAGGAAGGGATATACGCCCCAGGCGCCATCGGTGCCCGCGCTGTTAGCTGCGGGCACCAGGAAGGTGTCGAAATTGCCGATTTCGGCGAGTTGCGCGGGATTCGTGGCGTCAAAAACCACCAGGCCGCGCCGGTAGTGCGAGACGTAGTAACGATTGCCCTTGGTGTAGCCGTTGTGATCGGTCGTGGTATCGAGGCCCCGGAAGCTGGTCACGATCGTGGGGAACCGCAGATTGTCGATGTTGAGCGTGTAGATCTGGGTATTGAAACCGCGGCGGATTTCCTCCAGCTCATCATGGACCATGATGAAGCGCTGGTCGCTCGACGGCCAGCCGGAGTGGGTGTACTCGACGCCCGGATACGTAGTGGTCGACAACCTGACAGGCAGCGACTTGTTAGTCACGTCCCACAGATCGATGGTCGTCTCGTTGAAATCGACCAGCACTTCGCAGGGATTGTGACCCGGCTCGCACTGCGACGTGCGTGCATCGGTCAGCAGCAGGCTGGTGGAGTCGTGCATGTAGCCACTGCCGGGTGTCGCAGCACCAACCAGCTGCGGTTGCGCGGGATTGGCCAGGCTGTAGGCGCGCCAGGCACCGCCCGCGACATTGCTGCCGGCGAGATACAGGAAGGCCTGTGCGCCGGGCAACGCCACATTGGTCGCGTAGTTGATGTTCGACACATAGGCCGTGTGCTGGCTGCCGGTGTCCGTCAGCGTGGTCGCGAGGCTCGCGCTGTTAGGCAGCCCGGACAGATCGATGACCTGCAGGCCGCTGCCAGGCGCCTCGGTGGTGATGTAGGCATAAGCGCGATACCGATTCGCGACCGCATCGCGAACCTGGTACAGCTTGACCTCGCGCCAGGTGGAACTGTTGCCCGGGATAGTCGTCACCTCGCGCGGATTCGCCGGATCGGTGACATCGACGATGGCCGTGCCATTGCGCAGGCCGATGACCGCGTATTCGCGATTGTCATTGAGGTCGACCAGTCCCCAGACATTGGCCGCCGAGGACGGGCGCGTTGAAAAGTCCGCCAGCGTCAGCTGCGCGAGAAAATCCACATTGCGGCAGGGAAACTGCCCGGCGAATCCCGCCTGGCAGGTCGCGGGCGCGGCGCCCTTGTTCTGCAGCGCGGGCGGCGTCGTCAGATCAAAGATCCCGCTCTCGGCGGCCTCGCGGCTGGCAGCCCAGGTGAAGCCCTGCTTGGCCATCGCGAGCCGGTAACGTGGTTCGATACCTAACAAGATGGTGCGATTGGCGGCAGCATCCTGGATTTCGTATTCGGTTGCGGCACTGTAGCCGCCGGCAGCCTTGCGGCCCCCGAACAAGAACTGCTCCGGCGCCAGGT
>DAIQQI010000406.1:0-2666 GCA_036786925.1 Steroidobacteraceae bacterium | reverse complement strand
GCGGTAATTGATCATCGCCGCGAGGCTGGTCGACTTGCCCGAACCGGTCGCGCCGACCATCAGCACCAGCCCGCGCTTCATCATCACCAGGTCCTTCATGATCTCCGGCAGGCCCAGGTCCTCCATGCGCGGCATGTCCGCGGTGATGAAGCGCAACACCATGGCGGGATAGCCGCGCTGGTAGAAGATGTTGACGCGAAAGCGGCCGAGCCCGGGCTCGGACACGGCAAAGTCGATTTCCAGCTCGCGCCGGAAAAACTCGAGCTGGTCGCTGCGCATCAGGCCATAGGCCATGTCGCGGACCATTTCGGCGTGCAGGATCTGCTTGTTAACCGGGAGAATCCGGCCTTCGATCTTGATCTTGATCGGCGAGTTGGGCGCGAAGAAGAGATCCGACGCCTTCTTGTCTGCCATCAGCTTCAGCAGAGGCTTGATGTTGACATTGTTCGTGGCCACCGGAGCGATGCCCGAATCGGTCGCGCCCTGCACGGATTCACTGTTAGCTGCCATTAATCGCAAGCCTCAAAGGCCGGTTAAATTCGACCCTGATGATCTTCCTCGAGAATCGCCAAGCTCGAATTATCCAGTTCTTTGTGCTCGCGTTTGCCTTCAAGTTTGATTCTGAGACGCAGTTCATTCTTTGAGTCGGCATTCTTGATCGCCTCCTCGTAAGACACGAACCCCGTCTCATAAAGTTCGAACAATGCCTGGTCAAAAGTCCGCATGCCAAGGCGCGTGGAACGCGACATGACTTCCTTGATCTTGGTGACCTCGCCCTTGAAGATCAGGTCCTGGATCAGCGGTGAATTCAGCATGATCTCGGTCGCGGCAATGCGCCCGCGGGTGCCGTCACGCGGCAGCAGGCGTTGCGAAATCAGCGCGCGGATATTCAACGACAGGTCCATCAGCAACTGTTCGCGCCGTTCGTCCGGGAAGAAGTTGATGATGCGGTCAAGCGCCTGGTTGGAGCTGTTAGCATGCAGCGTTGCCAGCACCAGGTGCCCGGTCTCGGCAAACTGGATGCCGTATTCCATGGTCTCGCGATCGCGTATTTCGCCGATCAGGATCACATCCGGCGCCTGGCGCAAGGTGTTCTTCAGCGCAATGTGCCAGCTGTCGGTATCGACGTTGATTTCACGCTGCGTGATGATGCAGCCCTTGTGCGGGTGCACATACTCGACCGGATCTTCGATCGTGACGATGTGGCCGCGGGTTTTTTCGTTGCGATAACCGACCATCGCGGCCAGCGTGGTCGATTTGCCCGAACCCGTGCCGCCAACCATGATGACCAGGCCGCGCTTGGTCAGCACGACCTCTTTGAGGATCGGCGGCAGGTCCAGCTCTTCGATCGTCGGAATCTTCGAGTTGATCAGGCGCAGCACGCAACCGGTCGAGGCCTGCTGCACAAACGCGTTGACGCGAAAGCGCCCGATGCCCGGCGGCGCAATCGCAAAATTGCATTCCTTGGTGGAATCGAATTCCTTGGTCTGACGATCGTTCATGATCGCGCGAGTGATGATGTTGGATTGCTCCGCCGTCAGCGCGCGCTCGCTTTGCGGGCGAACCTCGCCATCGATCTTGATGGCCGGCGGAAAGCCGGTGGTAATGAACAGGTCCGAGCCCTTCTTTTCCACCACTCGACGCAGCAGATCCTGCATGAGCTTGATTGCCTGGTCACGATCCATCAGAGCGCATCCTTGTTCGAGGCTTTGTAGCGGGCTTCTTCCTTGGTGATGACGCCCTTGGACAACAAATCCTGCAGACACTGGTCCAGCGTCTGCATGCCGGCGGCGCCGCCAGTCTGAATCGCGGAAAACATCTGCGCGATCTTGCCTTCGCGTATCAGGTTGCGGATGGCCGGGGTGCCGATCATGATTTCATGCGCGGCAACGCGGCCACCGCCGATGCGTTTCAACAGCGACTGCGAAATCACGGCGCGCAGCGATTCGGACAACATCGAACGCACCATTTCCTTTTCGGCGGCCGGAAAAACGTCGACGACGCGGTCGATGGTCTTCGCGGCAGAACTGGTGTGCAGCGTGCCAAATACGAGGTGGCCCGTCTCAGCGGCGGTCAACGCCAGCCGGATCGTTTCCAGGTCGCGCATTTCGCCGACCAGGATGATGTCCGGATCTTCACGCAGCGCTGAACGCAGCGCCTCGGCAAAACCGAGCGTGTCGCGGTGCACTTCGCGCTGGTTGATCAGGCAGCGCCTGGACTCATGCACGAACTCGATCGGGTCTTCGATTGTTAGCACGTGGTCCGGGCGATTGTCGTTGCAGTGGGCGATCATGCCGGCCAGCGTGGTTGACTTGCCGGAGCCGGTCGGCCCGGTCACGAGCACCAGGCCGCGCGGCCGGTCGGCGACGGCGGCGATCACCGGCGGCAGCCCGAGCTCGTCGAAGCCGCGGATGCGCTCGGGGATCAGCCGGTACACGGCCGCGACCGCGCCGCGCTGGTTGAACATGTTGCAGCGGAAGCGCGCCAGGCCGCGGATGCCGAACGAGAAGTCGAGCTCGAGCTGGTCCTCGAAGCGTTTCTTCTGCGCGTCGGTCAGCACGCTGTAGGCGAGCTGCTTGGTCTCGGCCGCGGTGAGCTGCGGGAGCTCCAGCCGCTGCAGCTTGCCGTGCACGCGTACCTGCGGCGGCGTGTTCGTCGACAGGTGC
>DAIQQI010000124.1:0-8873 GCA_036786925.1 Steroidobacteraceae bacterium | reverse complement strand
TTTGTTAGGACGCCCGCCGGTCGAGTTTTGAATATCGAATCGAGTCGCGCCACGTGACGCGCTTGGTCGATTCGACATTGAAAACTTCCCGGCGGGCTTTCTGCCAGTCTGTTAGTTAGATTCTGGAAAGGTTTACAAAACGTTAGGTACGAAGACTCCTGCGGCCGTGCGTTGGCCGCTCTGAATCTTCGTGCCGAACAGTGAGAAATTTATGGCTAATCAAAATATTCGCATTCGCTTGAAGGCTTTCGATCACCGACTGATCGATACATCGGCGAAGGAAATCGTGGAAACGGCGAAGCGTACCGGTGCAACCGTGAAGGGCCCGATCCCGCTGCCGACCAAAATGGAGCGCTTCACGGTGCTGGTCAGTCCGCATGGCGACAAGGATGCGCGCGACCAGTTCGAGATCCGGACCCACAAGCGGCTCATGGATATCCTGAACCCGACCGACAAGACCGTGGACGCGCTGATGAAGCTGGAATTGCCGGCGGGCGTCGACGTGCAGATTAAACTTAATTAAATCAATAACTTAGGGAGACCCTCGGCCCTTGCTGAGCGGCTCCCCGACGGCGCTTGCAAGCGGCATGCCGCTGGGCTTAAACTGCGCGCCCTTTTGCGCCACAAGCCTCTTGGGCGCGGCCGTAAAACTCCTCAGTAATCAGGGGCTTGCGGCATCGAGCGAGGTTGGCGCCATTGCCGATGCAGTGACGCCAAGACCACTCGAGATTCACGACGGGCTTCTGCCCGCGTGGTTCTCTTGTTGTCTAACAAGAGTTTAGATTTTAAGGAACTGAAATGGCTATTGGTCTGGTCGGCCGCAAATGCGGCATGACGCGGGTGTTCACGGACGCGGGCGAGTCGGTGCCGGTAACGGTCATCGAGGTGCTGCCCAATCGTGTAACCCAGGTGAAGTCGACCGAAAAGGACGGCTATCAGGCGATCCAGGTAACTTACGGCGCGCGTCGCCCGCAGTTGCTGACCAAGGCGGTCGCCGGTCACTATCGCAAAGCTAACAGCGCGCCCGGCAAGGCGCTGGTCGAGTTTCGCATCGGCAAGAGCGATGCCGAGCTGGCGGTCGGCGCCGAAATCAAGGCCGATCATTTCAAGGCCGGCCAGCTGGTCGATGTCACGGGCACGACCATCGGCAAGGGCTTCGCGGGCGTGATGAAGCGCCACAATTTCGCCGGCCACCATGCAACGCACGGTGTGTCGCTGGCACATCGCACCCCCGGCTCCATCGGCCAGCGGCAGACGCCGGGCCGCGTGTTCCAGGGCAAGCGCATGTCGGGTCACATGGGCGCCGTCAATCGCACGATCGAAAACCTGCGGGTCATCGAGGTGGATCTCGAGCGCAACGTGCTGCTGATCAGTGGCGCAGTGCCGGGTTCGCCGGGCGGTCAGGTTGTGGTACGGCCGTCGGTCAAGGCCGCGCTCCAGAGCAGGCGCAAATACGTGGCGCCTAACAAGGTAGCGGCCAAGCCTGGCGCCAAGGTGGCTGCCCCTGCGGCCGCCCCGGCCGGCAAAGCCAAGAAATAAGCCCAGCTATCAAGAATGAGTTGAGAGCAAATGAAACTCAAATATGCAGGCGGCGCTAACGAATTGCAGGTCTCTGACGCTGCGTTCGGCCGTGAATTCAACGAGTCGCTGGTGCACCAGGTCGTGACCGCGTATCGCAATGCGGGCCGTGCCGGCACCAAGGCGCAGAAAACCCGCGCCGAAGTGCGTGGCGGTGGCCGCAAGCCGCATGCCCAGAAGGGTGGTGGCGTTGCGCGCGCCGGTTCGACCCGCAGTCCGATCTGGGTGGGTGGTGGCCGCACGTTTGCAGCCAAGCCGCGCGATTTTGCACCGAAGGTCAATCGCAAGATGTATCGCGGCGCGGTCGCCTCGATGCTGTCGGAGCTGGCCCGCACGGATCGCCTGATTGTCACGGACTCGCTGGCGCTGGAAGCCGCGAAGACCCGGCAGCTGGTAGACAAGCTCAAGGGCTGGTCGCTGTCGAGCGTACTGATCGTGGTCGAAGCCATCGACGAAAAGCTGATGCTCGCGGCCCGCAACCTGCCGCATGTCGAGGTGCTGCCGGCCGCCGCGCTCAACCCGCTCGCGCTGGTCAGCTACGACAAGGTGCTGATGACCGTGGGCGCCGTAAAAATGATCGAGGAGCGTCTGCAGTGAGCGCCCAATCAAGCGAAAAGAAGCCAACAGAAAAGAAACTGAACGAGAAGTTGTTAGGCGTGCTGATCGGCCCGCACATCACCGAGAAAACCTCGCTGGCGATGCAGAACAGCAACTCCTACACCTTCAAGGTGCAGCGCAAGGCCACCAAGCCGGACGTCAAGGCCGCGGTCGAGGCGCTGTTCGGCGTCGACGTGCAGTCGGTGCACCTCGTGAACACCAACGGCAAGGTACGGGCTCGCTACGGCAAGACCCCGGGCCGCACCTCGGATGCCAAGAAAGCCTATGTGCGTCTCGCGCAGGGCCAGACGATTGATTACGAAGCCAAGGCAAAGGTCTAACACCCCGAAGTCTGAAAAACATGTCACTCATCAAATTCAAACCGACTTCTCCCGGCACCCGCTTCCAGGTCCGCATCAGCAAGGCGCACCTGTGGAAGGGCGATCCGGTCGCGAGCCTGACAACCAGCCAGGCCAAGAACAGCGGCCGCAACAGCTATGGCCGCATCACGGTGCGCCACAAGGGTGGTGGATCCCGTCAGAAGTATCGTCTCATCGACTTCCGGCGTGATAAAGACGGCATCAAGGGCGTGGTCGAGCGTATCGAATACGATCCGAACCGCACCGGGCACATCGCGCTCATCAAGTACTCGGACGGCGAGCGTCGTTACATCATCGCGCCGAAGGGCGTGAAGCCGGGCGACGAAGTGCGCTCCGGCGCGGATTCGCCGATCAAGTCGGGCAACGCGATGCAGCTGCGTCACGTGCCCATCGGCTCGACCGTGCATAACGTCGAGCTGAAGCCAGGCCGCGGCGGCCAGCTGGCGCGCAGCGCCGGCGGTTCGGTGCAGTTCACCGCGCGCGAAGGCGTTTATGCCTACATTCGCCTGAAGTCCGGCGAGACGCGCAAGGTGCATATCGATTGCCGCGCGACCATCGGCGAAGTGAGCAACGACGAACACAACCTGCGCCAGTACGGCAAGGCCGGCGCCAAGCGCTGGCTGGGTATTCGTCCGACGGTTCGCGGCCTCGCGATGAACCCGGTCGATCACCCGCACGGCGGCGGCGAAGGCAAGTCAGGCCAGGGCAATCCGCATCCGGTGTCGCCGTGGGGCTGGCATACCAAGGGCAAGAAAACGCGTTCTAACAAGCGCACGAATCACATGATCGTGCAGCGCCGTCAGAACAAGATCCGATAAGTTCAGGAAGCGATAGCTAGGAGCACCACAGTGCCACGTTCACTTAAAAAGGGACCGTTCGTTGATCTGCACCTCGCGAAGAAGGTGCAGGTTGCGATGTCGAAGAACGACCGCCGTCCGATCAAGACCTGGTCGCGACGCTCGATGGTCATTCCTGACATGGTCGGTCTCACCATCGCCGTGCACAACGGCAAGCAGCACATGCCGGTGCTGGTCACCGAGAACATGGTCGGTCACAAGCTCGGCGAATTCGCCCCGACCCGCACTTTCAAGGCGCACTCGGGCGACAAGAAAGTGGCGGCAGCGGTTTAATTTATGGAAGTCAGCGCAAAAATCAAATACGCCCGCATCTCGCCGCAGAAATGCCGGCTGGTGGCGGACATGGTTCGTGGTCAGTCAGTCAATCTGGCGTTGAACACCCTCAAGATCCTGCCGAAGAAGGGCGCGAAGTTCGTGCACAAGGCCCTGTATTCGGCCGTCATGAACGCCGAGAACAACAACGGCGCGGATATCGACGAACTGAAGGTGCAAACGATCTATATCGATGCGGCGCCGGTGCTGAAGCGTTCCTCGTCGCGCGCCAAGGGCCGCGGCGCGCGCATCATCAAGCGTAATTCGCATATCACGGTCGTCGTCAGCGACGGCCAGAAAGCCTAGGGCCTGGGACTTAAGGCCAGGGAATAAGGAAACAGCATGGGTCAAAAGGTCAATCCGGTCGGTATTCGTCTTGGCATCACCCGCGACTGGGTGTCCAAGTGGTATGCGGGCAAGAAGCATTTCGCGCGCCATGTGCACACGGATTTCCGCGTCCGCGAATTCCTGGGCAAGAAACTCGCCGAGGCTTCGGTTTCGCGCATCGTGATCGAGCGCGCGGCTAACAAAGTCAACATCACCATCCACACCGCCCGTCCCGGCATCGTCATCGGCAAGAAGGGCGAGGACATCGACAAGCTGCGCGCCGAGACTTCGAAGATGCTCGGCATGAACCAGAACGACGTGCGCCTGAACATCGCCGAGATCCGCAAGCCGGAGCTGGATGCGAAGCTGGTTGCCGATGGCATTGCGCAGCAGATCGAAAAGCGCGTGATGTTCCGCCGCGCGATCAAGCGCGCCGTGATGAGCGTGATGCGCAGTGGTGCGCTGGGGGTCAAGGTGCGCGTGTCCGGCCGTCTGAACGGTTCGGAAATCGCCCGCACCGAATGGTCGCGCGAAGGCCGCGTGCCGCTGCACACCTTCCGCGCCGACATCGACTACGGATTGTCCGAGGCGCTGACGACCTACGGGATCATCGGCGTCAAGGTTTGGGTATTCAAGGGCGAAGTGTTCGACAAGGAAGAGCTGGGCAAGGCAGTGGAAGTTGAAGCGGCGCCCAAGGCCGATGACAAGACCGCTGCTCCGGCACCCGATGTCGCGGCTCCCGCCACGGCCTGATTGAGAGCTAACAGCCATGATGCAACCTAAGCGAACCAAGTTTCGCAAACAGTTCAAGGGCCGCAACGCCGGTTACGCGACTGCGGGCAACTTCGTTGCCTTCGGCGAATTCGGCCTCAAGTCGCAGGAACGCGCGCGCATGACGGCCCGCGAAATCGAAGCGGCACGCCGTGCGATTTCCCGCTCCATCAAGCGCGGCGGCGAGTTGTTCATCCGCCTGTTCCCGGACGTGCCGATCAGCAAGAAGCCGCTGGAAGTTCGCATGGGCTCCGGCAAGGGCAACGTCGAGTACTGGATCGCCAAGGTGAAGCCGGGCAAGGTCCTGTTCGAGCTCGACGGCGTTGAAGAGGCCGCGGCACGCGAAGCCTTCCGCCTCGGCGCGGCCAAGCTCTCGGTCAAGACCTCGTTCGTCAAGCGGATGGTGCGCTAACAATGAACGCCAAAGAATTAAGGGCCAAGTCGGCCGCGGACCTCCAGGACGAGTTGCTGAAGCTGCGTAAAGAGCAGTTTTCGATTCGCATGCAGTCGGCCACCGGTCAGACGGTCAAGCCCAGCGAATATGGGCGGGTGCGCAAGAGCATTGCGCGCCTGAAGACCGTCATGGGCCAGAAGCTGGTGAGCGAGAAGCTGGTGAGCGAGAAGCTTGTGAGTGAGAAAAAGTAATGACTGAAAAATCCGCTAACACCCTCTCGGGCAAAGTCGTCAGCAACGCGATGAACAAGACCATTGCGGTCGAGATCGAGCGCCTGGTCAAACACCCGCAATACGGCAAGTTCATCCGCCGCACCACGAAGTTGCTGGCGCACGACGAAAAGAACGAGTCGCGCCCCGGTGACCAGGTCACGATCGCCGAGTGCCGCCCGTTGTCGCGCCGCAAGCACTGGCGCCTTGTTTCGATAGACAAATCGTCGATCGACAGGGCGTCGATCGAGAACAAGGCCGCGCAGTAGAGCAATGCAGCACGCAAGGAATACGCAGCCATGATTCAACTACAGACCCTGCTCCATGCCGCTGACAACAGCGGCGCGCGCACGCTGATGTGCATCAAGGTGCTGGGCGGCACGCGCCGCCGCTATGCCCAGGTCGGCGATGTCATCAAGGTCAGCATCAAGGATGCGATCCCGCGTGGCAAGGTCAAGAAGGGCGAGGTTTACGACGCGGTGGTGGTGCGGACGCGCCGCGGCGTGCGCCGCAGCGACGGCTCGCTGATCAAGTTCGACGGCAATGCCGCGGTGCTGCTCACTAACAAGCTGGAACCGATCGGCACGCGTATTTTCGGGCCCGTGACGCGCGAGCTGCGCAATGCGCAGTTCATGAAGATCATCTCGCTGGCGCCAGAAGTACTTTGAGCAGTGCCTTAAGAGACAAGTGACATGAAAAAGATTCGCAAAGGCGACAACGTGATCGTGATCGCTGGCAAGCACAAGGGCAGCAAGGGCGCTGTCACGCAGGTGCTGCCGGGCAATATGGTGCTGGTCGAGGCTGTCAACCGGGTCAAGCGCCACACGCGCGCCAATCCGCAGCGCCAGGACCGTCCGGGCGGCATCATCGAAAAGGAAATGCCGTTGCCGATTTCCAAGATCGCGTTGTTCAACCCGGCGACCAAGAAGGGCGATCGCGTCGGCATCAAGTCGCTGGCCGACGGCAAGCTCGTGCGTTTTTTCAAGTCAACCGGCGAAGTGGTTGACGCCTGAACCAGGGCGACTAACCCAAGGCGACTAACAAGGTTATAGAAGACATGGCCAGACTCAAGGAACATTACCGCAAGGAAATCATGCCCAAGCTCCAGAAAGAGCTGGGGCTTGCCAATCCCATGCAGATCCCGAAGCTCGTCAAGATCACGGTCAACATGGGCGTAGGCGAGGCGGTTGCGGACAAGAAGATCATGGACGCGGCCGTCGCCGACATGACCAAGATCACCGGCCAGAAGCCGCTGCTGTGCAAATCGACCAAGTCGATTGCATCGTTCAAGCTGCGCGAAAACCAGGCGATCGGCTGCAAGGTCACGCTGCGCGGCGACCGCATGTATGAATTCCTCGATCGTCTGATCAGCATCGCGATCCCGCGTATTCGTGACTTCCGCGGCATTTCGGCGCGCTCGTTTGACGGCCAGGGCAACTTCAGCTTTGGCATCAAGGAACAGATCATTTTCCCCGAGATCCAGTACGACCAGATCGATCAGGTTCGTGGCATGGACATCACATTCACCACCAACGCGCGGGATGACAAAGCGGGCCGGGCATTGCTCGACGCGTTCAGTTTCCCGTTCCGTCGTTAAGGGCATAGGCGAGAGTAACTAATGGCCAAGACAAACATGGTCGAGCGTGAGAAGCGCCGCGCAGAAATTGTCCGCAAATATGCGGTCAAGCGCGCCAAGCTCAAGGAAGCGATTCGCAGCCCGAAGACGTCGCAGGACGATCGTGCTGCGGCCCAGGTAGCGCTGCAAAAGCTGCCTCGTGACGCGAGCCCGTCGCGTGGCCGTCGCCGCTGCGCGATTACCGGCCGTTCGCGTGGTGTGTACCGCAAGTTTGGACTCTCGCGCGTGAAGATTCGCGAGACAGCCAGCCGTGGCGAGATCCCTGGTCTCGGCAAGTCGAGCTGGTGAGGAGCGCGCAACAATGAGCATGACCGATCCCATCGCCGACCTGTTGACCCGCATCCGCAACGCGCAGACCGCGCGCAAGGAGCAGGTGTCGCTTGGTTCATCCAAGCTGAAGCAGGCGGTCGTCAAAGTGTTGAAAGACGAAGGCTATGTCGCCGACTACCGGATCGCAGGCGATTCGGGCAAGCCGACCCTGACCATCGATCTGAAGTATTACGAAGGCCGGCCGGTTATCGACCGTCTCGAACGTATCAGTCGCCCGGGACTGCGCATCTATCGCGGCAAGGACGAATTGCCCAAGGTGTTAGGTGGCATGGGCACAGTGATTGTGTCGACACCGCGCGGTGTGATGACAGACAAGCAGGCGCGTGCCATCGGTCAGGGCGGCGAAGTGCTCTGCATCGTGGCCTAAAGGGTTTCCTAAAGGATAATTACCGTGAGTCGTGTAGCCAAAAAGCCGGTCGATTTGCCGCAAGGCGTGACCGCCACCATCAGCAGCGATGCCGTTGCGCTCAAGGGCGCCAGGGGCACCATGTCCGTGGCGCTCGGCAACGGCCTCAAGGTCGTGCAGCAGGACAAGACGCTGGTCGTGCAGTTCGACGGCACCAATCGCATGCAGGCAGGCGCGTTGCGCGCCCACCTGGCTAACACCGTGACCGGTGTCACCAAGGGTTACGAGCGCAAGCTCGAACTGCAGGGTGTCGGTTATCGCGCCGCGGTGACCGGCAAGATCCTTAATCTCACGCTGGGGTTCTCGCACCCGGTGAATTTCCCGGCGCCGGATGGCATCACCATCGAAGCGCCCAGCCAGACCGAAATCCTGATCAAGGGTTCGGACCGGCAGAAAGTGGGCCAGGTTGCGGCCGAAATTCGCAGCATTCGCCCGCCCGAGCCTTACAAGGGCAAGGGCGTGCGCTACGCAGGCGAGAAGATCGCGCTCAAAGAAGGCAAGAAGAAGTAGCCATGCAGATCACCAAGAAACAGCGGCGCAAGCGCCGCGCAACCAAGACCCGGGCGCACATTCGCCGGCTCGGCGTGCCGCGCCTGACCGTGCATCGCACGCCGCAGCATATGTATGCGCAGGTCGTGGACGACGCGGGCGGCAAGGTGCTGGTTGCGGCGTCGACCGTGCAGGAAGCCGTCGCCAAGGACCTCAAGAGTACCGGCAATATCGAGGCCGCGAAGGTCGTCGGCCGGATGATTGCCGAACGGGCCAAGGCCGCCGGCATTTCCAAGGTCGCATTCGATCGTTCCGGTTTCATGTACCACGGCCGTGTTCAGGCGCTGGCGGATGCCGCGCGTGAAGCCGGCCTTGAGTTTTAGGATCTAACACATGGCAAGAATGGATAACAAGACCCAGTCGCAAGACGAGTTCATGGAGAAACTCGTTGCCGTCAACCGCACCGCCAAGGTCGTCAAGGGTGGCCGTCAATTCGGCTTTACCGCGCTGACGGTCGTGGGCGACGG
>DAIQQI010000123.1:0-8896 GCA_036786925.1 Steroidobacteraceae bacterium | reverse complement strand
ATTGATGACCGGCGGCAGCGGCCGATTCAAGATCGCCGACAACAGCACCGAGGCGATCTGGGGCGCCGAACTGACCTGGCAGACCTGGAGCCGCGTCGGGCTGTCGCTGGAGTTCAACGGCGCGCAGCTCGACGACGACGCGCGCAGTGTTGAACTGGGTGTGATCTGGACCCTGAGGTGACGTCAGCGCAATCAGTCACTCCGCGATGTACCAGCGGTTGTCGATCAGCTCGAGCGTGAAGCGTTCGTAGGGCAGGCCCTGGTTCGAGACGTCGTAAACGGCATGCGTGCCGTTAGCCTCGAACCGCGGCGCTGTCTGCCCCACGATGCGCAGCGCGGATATCAGCAGCTCGCGCATGCCCATGCTGCGCGCGCAGCTCGCGATCAGCGTGTCCATCGCCTTGTCCGATTGCGTCTTGCGGAAGCTCGGGCTCATGTAGTCCTTGTAATAGCGATCGCACTTGCCCGCGACCAGCACCTGCTCGGCGGTGCGCAGCATGGCAATGATCGCCGGTGGATTGGCGGTGGGCGCGTCGCTGGCACCGGCTGCGACAGCCGATTCGGCGGCGCCGTCCGGCGGCGGCGGGCTACCGGTGTTAGGTGCCGGGGCGGCGCGCACGACCTGTCGACCACGGATCAGGTCGTCGATCTGCACGCGCAACTCGCCCGGAATGACCGGCTTCCAGTCCTTGCCGTCGGCAACCATCTCGATGAACTGCGTTACCGTTGGCGATTCCTTCTCGTCCTGCGTGCGGCCGCGCACGATGACGATGACCCGGTCAGTGCCTCCACGAATGGAGCCCAGCCATTCCGGGTCCTGGACCACCCGCGCGCTGAGCTCAAGCCGGCGAGACAGGTTGATAAAGAAGCTCTGGTTGGTCTGGCGCTCCAGCACAGCGAGCGTTGCGGCATTGCCGAACAGCCGCTTGCGCAGTGTCGCACCGCTGCGCTCGTCTTCCTTGCGCAGGCGGCTCAGCAGGTCGGTGCGCAGCGCATCGAGCTCGCTTTGCGGCAGGATCTGCGCGAGGCCGGCGGCGCCGGCGGATGACACCACCGCAAGATACTGTTCCGCAGCCTTTTTCTGCGCGCCGGACACGCTCTCCGCCTGCGCCGCGTGACCGCTGACCGAATACGCCGCCGCGAGCAGCAGCAATATCGCACTGTGAAAGTTACGCATCATCAGGTTCGACCACTCAATTCGACGACGGTTCCTCGGCAACGGCTGCGTACCCGGGCTTGACGCCCAAAACCCGCGCCAGGCCGTAATAGGCGCCGTATGCCAGCATCGACACCAGCAGGCCGAACAGTCCCGAGGCCAGCCACGGAGGCGTAATGCTGTAGGCCGCCACGATGCCAGTGATGCAGGCTAACACGGCGGGCCAGTTCCAGGTCGGCAGGCGATCCAGCAACTCGGCGCGATAGCGCCGGCCGTGGATCAGGTAGTAATCAACGATCACCGGGCCGATGATCGGCGGCACCAGGTTGGCCAGCTGCGTGATCCAGTCGATGAAGCGCTGGTAGATCCCCAGACCTAACAAAGTGCCGAGGATGCCGCAGATCACCACCATGACGCGCTTGGGCCGCCGGAACACGCTGGCGGTCTGGATGGCGGGCAGGTAGAGATTGGTGTCGCCGGTGGTCCAGAGCGCGAGGCTCATCGCGATCACACCGATGAAACCGATCACTACGCCGGCGGTCTTGAGGTACGCCGAGAAATCGAAATTGCCGGAGACGACGCCGCCCATCGCGCCAATGACCTGCAGGAACCATTGCGTGATCACCAGCACCACGAACGGAATCGCAATCGCAACCCAGGGACGGCGCGCAAAGCGCGTGTATTCCGCCATCACGATCGCGCCGACGATCCAGGAACCGATCACGATGTTGATGGCATCGACCTGCGTCATGGGATGCAGCGCAGCGGTAGCGCCTGATTTGTCGAGAAACGCCGCCCAACCGCCTACCTTGTCGATGTTGTAGTAGCCGGCATACACGCCGACTATCACCAGGACGACCGTGGACGGCAGCCCGACGCGCTCCAGCCCCTTGACACCGTATAACGTGGTCCACGTATAAAGCAGGCCCGCGAAAATGGCGACGGGAACGAACCACGGGCTGTCGAAGCTGCCGGCCCAGGTGAGGCCAAAGGCGCCAACCACGATACCCTGCCAGCCGATTGTCAGCATGGCGAGAAACAACACTGGCAGAAATGCGCCAATGTTGCCGTAGGTCAGCCGATACAGCAGCCCGCTGTTGCAGGCGGTACGGTAGCCCATGTAGCCCACCAGCGCGCCGACCACGAAGTTCGCCAGATTGCCCCACAGCGAAGCGAGCACCAGGTCAGGCCAGAAGTTGAGCCCCGCACCTAACGAACTACCGACCAGCAGGCCAGTGACCAGGAAGCCCCAGCCAAATGCCAGCGTCAGCAGTGGCAAGGTCTCGCGACGCTGGGAATCAGCCAGCGGCGCATGAGGATTATCGGCACTGGCACGCTCTTCGGTTGCATCCAGCTGCCACCATTTGGACCACGCTGACGCCATTGGAACCCCCTGAATTCTGTGAACCTGTTCTCGTTTGTCAGATTCTTAGCGCGCCGCGGCGACGAAAGCAAGCTGCGCCTTTCTCTCGCCAGTTAACGGAATGATCTCCATCACGGACAACTGCCGCATAAACAGCTAGAAAGCAGGCTGATTTCCTGCGCTTGTCCTGGAGCGAGAATTTGTCCCGTCCTATGCCCAGCATCTCCAATCATGATGTCCGAGTCGCGAGCCTCCAGCCCGGCGGCGGCGTGGGCGCAGGTATTGCTGTCGCGGTGCTGTCGATCGATGACACACTGATCTCGACGCTCAGCGAAGTCGTGACGGCTGATCACTCGATCGCCATTGCGCCTGATGCTCACTCGCTTGCGGAGCAGATCGCCGCAATCAACGCCGGTGTCGTCCTGATCGACGCCGATGCCGTCGCCGACGATATTGTCGAAACCCTGGGCAGACTGCGCACTCAGTTCCCGGATCTGGTACTGGTCGCGGCTGGTAATTCCGCCCAGCAATCCCGGCTGGCTAACATGGTCACGGACGGCTCCGTCTATCGCTTTCTGCACAAGCCGGTGTCCGGGCCACGCGTCCGCCAGTTCATCGACGCATCGCTGCGCCGCTACGATGAACAGCGCGGTGCCGCCGCCGAGATACGCCGCGCCCAGGACGCCGTGGCATCGTCCGCGGTGCCGGCAAGCAGGATTCCGGCAAGAGTCCTGCTCGGCGGCTGCGCCGCCGTTGCCGTGTTAGGGTTCGCGCTGTGGTTGGCACTGCGGAACTCCCCGGCGAAGCGCCCCGCCGCAGTGTCCGCCAGCACTGCGGCCGCCGGAACTCCCGTCGTCGGCAACCTTGCCGGCAACGCTGCCGGCACCGAGCAGGACAGACAAGTGGCTGCGCTGCTGGATCGCGCCGAAAAAGCGCTGCAGACCGGCCGCGTTGACGAGGCGACCCTTCTGCTCGGCTCGGCCAGCCGCCTGCAACCGGACAACGCGCGACTGACTTTCCTGCTGACTGAGCTCAGCAAGACCAGGGAACGCGCGACGCTTACCGAGGCCCGTAGAGCCGCAGCGAGTGGTGACTACGACAAGGCGTTTGCCACGTTGGACTCCGCCAATGCCGCGGACCGGACGACTCTGAGCGAAGCGCGCCGCGATCTCAGCCAGCAGCAGGGCGAGGATCGCCTGAATACCTGGTTGCGACTTGCGCAGGAGCGTCTCAAAACGGGTGCGATCATCGAGCCAGCTAACGACAGTGCCAGCTACTACGTCGCGTCAGCACGAGCGCTGTCGCCAGGCGACCCGGCTACGCAGCGCATGTCGCAGGCGGTACTGAATCGCATGCTGCAGGAGGCCCGCGCCGCCGCTGGCCGCGGCGAGACCGGGACGACAGATAAATGGCTGAATTCTGCGCGCCAGAACGGCGCGGCGCCTGCTGACCTCGATACGGTGCGGCGCATTCTGAGCGATGCTCGCGCATCACTGAAAACGGCGGAAATCGCCCGGGTCAATACCCAGGTGCGCCAGCGTATCGCGCAGGACCGCCTGGTCGAGCCCGCCGATGACAGCGCCCAGTCCTGGCTGGCCAGGCTGCGGGACCTCGACGGCTCGGCTGCAGCGACCGTCGAGGCGTCGCAGTTGTTAGCTGAAAAGTTGCTGCTCAAAGCGCGAGCCGGCCTGGCAGCGGATGATCTTGAAGCTGCGAAGCGCTGGTTGCGTGCCGCGGATTCCGCGGCCGGACGCAGCATCGAAGGTACTTCGGTTGCCGCTGACATTGCCGCGCGCGAAGAGAAGCAGAAACGCGACAGGGACGTGATCGGTGTTGCTGCGCTGAAAAGGCTCAAGTTCGTCGAACCGGTGTATCCGGCCAAGGCACTGGAGAACAGGATAGCTGGCTGGGTCGACCTTGAATTCATGTTGCTCAAGGACGGCAGCGTGTCGAATATCCAGATCCTCAATGCGCAGCCTGGCGGGATGTTCGACGACGCCGCGCGCAGGTCGGTCACCAAGTGGCGTTTTGCGCCGGTCGAGCGGGAAGGCAGTGCGGTCGAACAGCGCGTTCGAATGCGCTTGCGATTCAGCCTGCCCGACTGAACCATGACCGAGCGTCTGCTTATCGCGAGTGGCGATGCCCGATACGGTGAGTGGCTGTGCCATTTCATCGGCACGTTCAGGCCCCACACCAGGATCGAAGCCGCGAAACTGAGCGAGCTCGTCAGCGGCAATGGCATGCGGCGCTCGGACGATGGTCCAATCCTCGTGCTGCATACCGATTTCGCCCAGTCACCTAACAACGAAACCCCCGGTGGCATCGACCTGCTGCAGCGGCTCGCGGATTTTCCAGACCACCCCGAAGTGATCGTCATTGCCGA
This sequence comes from Steroidobacteraceae bacterium, assembly GCA_036786925.1. GTDB lineage: Bacteria > Pseudomonadota > Gammaproteobacteria > Steroidobacterales > Steroidobacteraceae > UBA964. Next base: position 3,994 of record DAIQQI010000123.1, on the reverse strand, counting down.
GAACGGCAGTGAATTGACCGCGGTGCAATCCATGCGCCTCGGGGTCGAAGACTACCTGCCGCGCCAGCTGCTGACGCCCGACCGGTTCTGCGATGCCTTGCGCGTCGCACAGCGATCATCCGAACGCCGCGCCGCGGCCGCGCGCCGCGATCATACCGCTGCTACGCCAGAGGACCTGGATCTGGACACCGTCGTGATTCCGCGCTATCAGATCCTGCGTACCATCGGTCAGTCCGAGCGCGCCATCGTCTATCTTGCAACCTCGGATGACATCGATAGCGAAGTGGCGTTGAAGGTCAGCAAGGATGTTCCGGCCGAAGATACCGTGACCATGCAGAACCTGGCGCGCGAGTACGAAGCCTTGGCGGCCATCGACGATCCGGCGGTGGTCGATATTTTCGACTACGGCGTACACGCCGGACATGAATTCCTGGCGATGGAATATTTTCCCTGCGGCAATCTGCGCGACCGCATGGAGAAACCGCTGACAGTGGCGCAAGCCGTGTCTTACCTGAAGCGCATCGCGGCGGCGCTCGGTGTCGTTCACAAGCATGGCCTCGTGCACCGCGATCTCAAGCCGCAGAACGTCATGCTGCGCGAGAACGATGACATCGTGCTGATCGATTTCGGCCTGGCGAAGATCGTCAGCGCCGGCACTAACAGCTATTCAGGCATGTTGCGCGGATCGCCCTACTATATGAGTCCCGAGCAGGCGCAGGGCGTACCTGTCGATCATCGCACCGACTTGTACAGCCTCGGCGTCATCTTTTTTGAGATGCTGACCGGGCACAAGCCCTACTACGGGGACACTGCAATCGAAGTGCTGCAGCAGCATGTGACGGTTGACGTCCCGCGCCTGCCCGAAGCGATCGGCGGTTTTCAGTCGATCATTGATCGTCTGATGGCAAAGAAGACGGAAGACCGCTTCAGTGACGCCGCAGCGCTGTCGGCGGCGCTCACGGCCTACTGATCAGGCCGCATCACTGTTTCTTCGCGGCCTCCCGGTCAAACTTCCGGCCCAGGAACCAGCCCGTCAGGAACCACGCGGCCGCGAGACCCGCGCCAACAAACGCGGCGCCGGCGCTGTTCAAGCCCACTTTTTCCAGCGCCTTGTTAGCCTGGGCGAAAAGAAAATCCGACGTGCGATAAACCGGCACATCGATCAGGTTCTTGGCCTTGTACTTGGACTCACGGTCGAGGCGGCTCATCAGCATTTCACGGCCCGGGCGCACAAACGCGTATTCGCCCCAGCGGCGGATCACCATGGCAATCGCCAGCGCCCAGAAGCTGCCCAGCGCGCCCATCGCCAGGAATCCGGCGACCAGGACCAGCGGCACGATGGTCAGCAATGCCCTGACCCCGAAGTTGCGCGCAATCCACCCTGTCAGCATCAGCTGCGTCAGCGCCGTCAGGCCCTGCACGATGAAGTCGAAACTGGCGAACACTTCGGTGCGCTTCTCGATGTCGTCATACAGCTCGGCGACCTGTTTCAATTGCTCGAAATACAGGAAGGTATTGACCGCCGACAAAAGAACGACAAACAGCGCGATCAGCAGCAGGTACGGCGAACGCGCCACCAGGCTGAAGCCGGCGAACGGATTGCCGCCCAGCGCGCGATCGTCCATCCTGGCGCCGGTGCTGCCGATCCATCCCGCTGCCACCGTCATCAGCCGGCGCTGGAACAGGATCGCCAGTACAAATCCCGCAGCGCCTAACATCAGCACGCCGCTCGTGCCTACCGTTTGCACCACGAGCCGGGTAATGATCGGGCCAAGAAAGGCGCCGAGCGTGCCGCCCGCGGCGATAAAGCCGAATAGCCGCTTGGTCTGTTCGCTGGAAAACATTTCCAGCAGGAAGCTCCAGAAGATCGATACCAGCAGCAGATTGAGCACGCTGATGAAGACATAGAAGCTGCTGCCAAAGATGCGCATCTGTTCCGCGGATTCAAACGCCACCGCATAACCGAAAACGATGAGCGCAGTGCCGCCATAGATGCTGGGCAGCAGGATGGAGCGCCGGATCCTGGACACCAGCCAGCCGTAAAATGGCACGATCGCGAGAGCGAAGACGGCGGTCCACAGCCACAGGTCGCGCGTGGCGTCGCGACCGATCACCGTGCCGATGGTCTCGCGCACCGGGCGGATCGCAAAGTACCCGCCCAGCACGCAGAACAGCAACAGGAAGGCTGCAATTGCCGCCCGCGATTCCTGCGGCTCGACTTTGGCGACGCGATTGAGCAGCCGCTGCAACGGGCCCAAGGAGGCTTCAGCTGGCATTGGTGTTTATCCCTGTGAAGAGTTTTTGTTAGCTCGAGAAATCATCGGCCAGTGGCCGCAGCGTCGACAAATCGAGTTTCAGCCCGGGTGAAGCTACCACCGACTGGAAGCTCTCCTGCTGCAGCCTGGCACCGAATGCCGTGGCGGACGATACCTCGCCATGCACCAGGTAGACCGGCGGCCTGGCTCGGAAATTCCGTACCCAGCGCAGGAGGTCATCTTGATCGCCATGCGCCGAAAGACCACCCAGGGTATGGACCGTGGCCGCCACGCGGATCGTTTCGCCATGAATGCGCACGCTCGGCGCCCGATCGACGATCTGGCGACCGAGCGTTCCGGGTGCCTGGAACCCCGTGATAATGACATGGCTCTCGGGCCGATCCAGGTTGTGTTTCAGATGGTGCAGCACCCGGCCGCCGTTACACATACCGCTGCCGGCGATGATGATAGCGCCCGAACGCATCTTGTTGATGGCGCGCGATTCATCCGGCGTCCGGCAGAAACGTATGTTAGGCAGCGGCGGCATCATGCTGAAGTCACGCCGCAGGCGGGTCGCTTCGACGTCGTACTGCTCCGGATGGCGCCAGTAAACGGCGCTGGCCTCGATCGCCATCGGGCTGTCGAGAAAAATCTGCCAGCGACCGACCTGCCATTCGTCGGCATGCTTTCCCAGCAAATAGAGCACGTCCTGGCTGCGGCCGATCGCGAATGCCGGGATGATCACATTGCCGCGGTCGCGCCAGGCCTGCTGCAGAATCTCGCCAAATTCGAGCTCGGTCGCGGCGCGGTCGCGATGCCGGCGGTCACCATAGGTCGTTTCCATCAGCACGATGTCGGCGCTGGAAAACTGCCACGGGTCCTGCAGGATCGGCGAGTTGTACTGACCGAGATCGCCGCTGAACACCAGCTTGCGCCGCACCACGGCTTTACCCGACCCCTCTGTCAGCCAGACCTCGACACTGGACGAGCCCATGATGTGGCCCGCGTCGCGCACCTGCGCAACAACCCCCGGCAGGACGTCAACGCGCTTGTTGTAAGGAATCGTGCGCAGCTGCTTCAATACCTGCTCGACATCTTCCAGCGTATAGAGCGGCTCGACCGCCGGATCGTTAGCAGCGCCGTTGCGGTTCTTCCTTTCGGCATCGCGCGCGGCGAGCTCGGCCGAGTCGCGCAGCAGGATAGGCAGGAGTTCCGCGCAGGCCGGGTTGGTGTGGATCGGCCCGCGATAGCCGCGGCGGATCAGCAGCGGCAAGCGCCCACAATGGTCGATATGCGCATGGCTCAGGATCACCGCGTCGATGGCGTCAACCTGGAAGGGAAACGGCAGCCGATTCCGCTGTGGGGCATCGCGCCCTCCCTGGATCATGCCGCAATCCAGCAGCAGCTGCCTGCCGCCGACGCGCAGGATGTGGCAGGAACCGGTAACCTCGCCCGCTGCACCGAAAAACTCGAGTTCCATCTTGTTGTCTTGCCCCGTGCCGATCCGTAACATGCCGACCGGCCCATCTTAAAAGGAATTGCCCGTGATTTCTCTGAATGTAAACGGCACCAGCCGCGAACTCGATGCCGAGCCCGAAATGCCGCTGTTGTGGGCGCTGCGGGACCTGCTGAAACTCACTGGCACCAAGTATGCCTGCGGCAAGGCGCTGTGCGGCGCCTGCACCGTGCACATGGATGGTCAATCCGTTCGTGCCTGCGTGACGCCGGTGTCGGCTGCC
>DAIQQI010000122.1:0-8904 GCA_036786925.1 Steroidobacteraceae bacterium | reverse complement strand
GAAGCTCGGCGCACCCGGGATGTACGGCCGCCCGTGCGAGCCGCGCAACACATCGGCGCTGGAAAAACTTCGTCCGGTCATGGCAGCGAGGGCCCGGAAGGCGAGGAACCGGCCGCGGACACTGGCATCAGCGCCCGGCTCGAGCGCTTCATAGGCTAAAATAAGACGGTAATTTTCAGACACTTGCCCGCTGCCCACGATAACTCACGTTGCAATCCGCACCCCCAGAACCCGAACAGAGCTTTGACCTTGGCGGCGATGATGAATCGCTGGCGAAGATGATCGAGCTTTTTGCGCGGCTTGGCGACACCTATCGAGTGTATTCGCCGGCACGCAAAGGCTATGTCTATGTGATCAATCACCCGGACGATGTGAAGCGCGTGCTGGTGTCCAACCACCGCAACTACACCAAGGGTATCGGCCTCGACCGCGTCAAGATCCTGCTCGGTAACGGCATCATGACCAGCGAAGGCGAGTTCTGGCGCCGCCAGCGCTACATGATGCAGCCGCTGTTTCATCGCAAGATCATCACGAAGTTTGCGCACACCATCGATGCCGCCAACGATACGCTGCTCGCGCGCTGGGAGCCCTTCGCAGCGCGCGGCGAGCCCGTCAATGTGACCGACGAAATGAGCGAGTTGACGCTCGACATCATCCTGAAAGCGATCTTCGGCAAGGATCTCGCGCGCCTCGCTGGTGATGGCGGCGAAAATCCGTTTGCGGTTGTGTCGCGTGAACCGGCGCGCGACCTGCGTTTTGCGTTCAAGTTCCGCTCGCTCGCCAAGCTGGTTGCCAACCTGGTGCGCCGCCGCCGCACGGAATCCGAGGAACATTTCGATTTTCTCGCGATGCTGATGGCGGCGCGCGACAAGGAAAGCGGCGAGGCGATGAGCGAGCGTGAACTCATCGACGAAGTCATGACCCTGGTCGTCGCCGGGCATGAAACCACCGCCAGCGGCCTCAACTGGACCTGGTTGCTGCTGTCGCAGAACCCGGAAGTCGAGCGCAGGTTGCACGCTGAACTCGATGCGGCTCCGCAATGGCATCCCGGGTCGCTCGCGAGCATGGAGTCGTTAGCCTATACGCACATGGTTGCCGAGGAAGCACTGCGCCTCTATCCGCCGGGGTGGCTGCTGTCGCGCCGTACCATCGAATCGGATCAGCTCGGCGGTTTTGAAATCCCGGCCGGCGCCGATGTGCTGCTGAGCCCCTACATCCTGCACCGCCATCCCCGTTACTGGCATGAACCCGAGGCGTTCCGGCCGGAAAGATTCGATGCCGCCCACGAAAGCGAGCGGCCGCGCTTTGCCTACATGCCGTTTGCCGCCGGTCCGCGGCATTGCATCGGCGAGACCTTCGCGATCTATGAGATGCTGATGCATCTTTACCGGGTCGGCCGCCGTTACCGGCTGGTGCGCGCCGACAACGAACCCATCGAACTCGATGCGCAGGTCAACCTGCGTACCCGCAAACCCCTCTTTATGAAGCTGGAACGCCGCGCATGAGCGATATCACGACCCTCGACCGACTGCTGGCTAACGCAGCGCGCGCGCCGCGTTCGCTGACCTACCTGGAGGGCGAGACCCAGGAACGCAGCCTCACGATGGCGCAGCTCGAGGCACGCGCGCTGGGAATTCTTTATCACCTGCAGAAGCTCGGCGCCAAACCGGGCGACAAGATCATCCTGTTCATCGCCGACAACGAACCGTTCATCGATGCGTTCTGGGCCGCGGTGTTAGGCGGCATCGTGCCGGTGCCGGTGGCCGTGGGCATCAGCGATGAGCATCGGCAGAAACTGCTGCGCATTGCGCGCCAGCTCGGCAACCCGTTCATTTACACCGACCGCAAGGCCTTCGCCCGCATCACGAGCTTCGCCGATGCGAACGGCGCGACCGACATTGCCGACGGCCTGCGGCGCCGGGCATTTCTCGTCGATGATCTGCAGGACGTTGCCAGGGCCGGCGCGCGCTACAACTGCAAGCCCGAGGACACGGGGTTCATCCAGTTTTCCTCCGGCTCCACCTCCGATCCCAAGGGCGTGGTGCTGACACATGCGAACCTGGTCGCGAACTGGCGCGGCGCCGAGGCCGCGGCGCGCTTCGCGCCGGACGATATCACCCTGTCGTGGATGCCGCTGACGCATGACATGGGCCTCATCGGCCTGCATATCTTCATGATCGGCTCCGGCTGCAACGTGATGCAGATGCCGACCGAGCTGTTCATCCGCCGCCCGGTGCTGTGGCTGCAGCTGGCGTCGCGCAAGAAGGCGACGATCCTGTGCTCGCCGAACTTTGGCTACCGCCACTATCTCAAGGTGTTAGGCGAGCGCCCGGTCAACGACCTTGACCTGTCCGCGGTTCGCATCATATTCAACGGCGCCGAGCCAATCAGCGTGCCGCTGGCGAACGAGTTCCTGACGCGCCTCGAGCCCGCGCGCCTCAGGCGCAGCGCGATGTTTCCCGTGTACGGGCTGGCAGAAGCTTCGGTCGCGGTGAGTTTCCCGCCGCCGGGCGGCGCGTTGCGGCCGCTGGCATTCAACCGCCATCGCATGGCCGTCGGCCAGAAAGCGGAACTCGTCGCCAGCTCCGGCAATGACGCGCTGGAGCTGATGTCGGTCGGGCGCGCGATCCCGAACTGCGAGTTGCGCATCGCGGACGATAACGACGCGCCGCTCGCCGAGCGCCATTTCGGCCACATCCAGATCCGCGGCGGCAACGTCACCAAGGGCTACTTCGGCGCCTCCGAAGCTAACACAACGCTGCACACAGTTGACGGCTGGGTACGCACCGGCGATCTCGGCGTGCTGGTGGATGGCGATCTGTTTGTCACCGGCCGTTTCAAGGAAATCATTTTCGTCAACGGCCAGAATTACTACCCGCACGATCTCGAAAGTATCGCGATTCGCGCCAGCGGCATGGAACTCGGCAAGGTCATCGCCACGGGGCTGCGGCCGCCAGGCGCGGAAACCGATGCGATCGTCATATTCGCCCTGCATCGCGGCGACATGGCGTCATTCCTGCCGATCGCCAACGAAATCACGCGCCTGCTGAATACCGAGACCGGTCTTGAGATCGCGGATGTTGTGCCGATCAAGCGCGTGCCCAAGACCACCAGCGGCAAGATCCAGCGCCATCTGCTGGAATCCGAATACCTGGACGGCGCCTACAACAACGACCTGACAGAATTAAGAACCCTGCGCGACGCCGCCCGCGGCAGTTCCGGAGCCTCGGCGGGCGACATTGAAAACCGCATCAAGACGATCTGCGACGCGGCGCTCGAGGGCAAGAACCTGGGCGTCACCGACAATCTGTTCGAGGTCGGCGCGAGCTCGCTGAAACTGATCGAGATTCACGAGCAGATCGACGCCGCCTGGCCCGGCCAGGTGGATCTCACCGAGCTGTTCGACTACCCGACGATTCGCGAGCTGTCGGCGCACCTGGCCACGAAACTCGCAGCGCAGGCCTGACTGCTGGCTCGACGCGTCAAGCGAGAATGTAACAACAGGGACTGGCACGCGGGCGCAGGGCCCCGGTCGCTCAGCTCAGGCGTCGGCGCGCTTGCAAGATCGCGGTTCGCGGACTCACTCGCGATCTTGCGCGTTCGCTCGTGCGCGCGGGCGCAAACGTTCGTCACGGATCTTTTCCCAAACGGAACTGAATTTACTAAGTTTGCGCTTACCGCGCGCACGAGCCGCCGACATTCGCTGCGCAACCGGGGCCCTGCACTCACGTGCCGGCAACTGAGCGTTACCGCCGTTCTCGCTCTGCGTTTCTGTTAGCTGTAAAGATTGCGCTGCAGTCGCCAGCGTTTGTGCGTCCACGGCCAGTCGGCTGGCGCCGCGCGGATCTGCGCTTCGGCCATCGCGGCGTAACGCTCGGTCAGCTCGCCGGGCGCCAGTTTCTCGACCGCGTCCCACACTGGCACCGCCTCAGCGGCGTAAACCCCGCGGCTGACACGGTGAATCTTCAGGAACCACACCGGATAGCGGGTGGCGCGCGCGATTTCCTCCGGGCCGGTATAGAACGCGCTGTCGCGGTTCAGGAAACGCAGCCAGTGCTTGTTCTCGCTCTGCACCGGCTCCTGGTCGGCGTTGATGGCGATGGCGCGCGCCAGCTTGCGCCGCGCGAGGATGTCACCTAACAGATTTTGCGCCGGCACGAGCCGCGCACCGAAGCGCGAGCGGATGGCAATCATCGCCTTGTCGGCCCACGGGTTGACCAGCGGCTTGTAAGCGGCGTCGACCGGATAGCCGAGTTCTCCGCAAAGGCCTAACAGCAGCCATTCCCAGTTGCACTGGTGCGCCGCCAGCACGATCACCGGTCGCCCTCCGGCCAGCACATGGCGCAGCGGCTCGAGGCCCGCGACCTCCACCCGCCGCCGCATTTCCTCCGGGCTCATGCGCGCGGATTTGACCAGCTCGACCAGTACCTGGGCATAGCCCCAGTAGAACTGCCGCGCCAGCTCACGGATCGAGCGCGTATCCCGTTCCGGAAACGCGATCTGCAGGTTTGGTCGCACGACGTGACCGCGATGATTGACCAGAACAGCGATCCAGGCTAACAGTCGCGCGAACGCGTACCAGGAACCCAGCGGCAGCAGCGCAAGCGCCCGTATCCAGCCCGGAACCGCAGGCGGTGCGGCCGTCGATTCCGGGTCGTCACCCGCTTGTTGCGCGACCGGCACTGCCAAAACTGTCACCTTTCAGAAGTTGCGAGCGTTTATGCTACGGGCCGGATGCCATGACCGCAAATACCCCGTTCGTACCTGCTGCCAGCGCCCTCGTGGTGCGCGATAACGCCGAGAACGGCATCGAAGTGTTGCTGGTCAAGCGCGGCAGCGGCAACCGCTCGTTCGCCGACATGTGGGCGTTTCCAGGCGGCAAGGTCGACCCGGCCGACCTGCGGCAGGCCGAGTTGTTAGCCGATCCATTACGGGACGCCGCCCGGCCCGGCATGACGCCACAGCTGCTCGCCTTCGGCATCGCGACCTGGCGCGAATTGCTCGAAGAAACCGGCGGCGATCAGTCGCTCGGTCACGACCCGGCACGGCTCGCGGCCATGCTCGCGAATACCATTTACTGGTCGCATTGGGTTGCGCCGCGCGAGGCGTCGGTCGCATTCGATACGCGCTTCTTTCTGCTCGACGCCAGCGTCCTGCCGCATGAGCCAAGGCCGGACGGCCGCGAAATCAGCGAGTTGCGCTGGCTGACTCCGGAGCAGGCGCTGGCCGATCTGGATGCCGGGCGGCTCGTGGCGGCGCCGCCGAGCGTGTTCAACCTGCTGGAATTGCAACTGGCGGTCAGCGGCTGTCGCTGCACCCACGACTTGTTAGCTCGCGAGCAGGGCCGGCCCATCATCCGCATTCGCCCGCGCATCGACCGCAGCGTCGAGCCCCACCACACAACGCTGCCGTGGGATGTGCGCTTCGCGGAACTGGGTGGCGAGTCGGGCGCCGACCGGCCGGAACCGGTACCCGGCCGCTATCTCGCGCTGCCGTCGCGACTCAAAGTGGCGCGCGGCTCACTGACCCGAAAATAGTGGTGCCGGAGAGAGGAGTCGAACCTCCGACCCGCGCATTACGAATGCGCTGCTCTACCAACTGAGCTACCCCGGCACCGGTGGGGGCGCAATTCTAAAGGACTTGCCCCGCGGCGGGTACTGTCCCGCGTGCCTAGCGCTTGCTGGGACGCAGCCGGATGACGAGGTCGATGCCCGCGACTTCCATGCCGGGCGGCGGTGGCGGCAGGCTCTCGAATGCGACATCCGGTATCGGAATATCCGTCAGCACGCCGCTGTCCGCCTGCTGAAAGTGGTAGTGCGGCTCGACATTTGAATCGAACCAGGTGCGCTGGCCATCGACCGTCAGCTGCCTCACCAGGCCCCGCTCGGCGAACAGGTTCAGGGTGTTGTAAACGGTGGCCTTGGAAACGCGGATGCCACGATCGCGCAGCAGGTCCAGCAATTGCTCGGCGTTGACGTGCTGATCGCGGTCCAGCAGCACGCTCGCGATGCGCACCCGCTGCCGGGTGGCCTGGACACCGTGCAGCGACAGGCGCCGCGCGATGACGGCGTCGGTATCAGCCGAGGTTCTAACAATTTGCATAAGCCGAGTATAACTCTCCAGCGGGGAATTCGAGCGAATCGGTTCAATTACGGCACATTGGGCCGCTAACACCCACCGGGGTTCAACTGACAATGCCGGCATGCGGTGCCGCCATGCTGGTCTTACTCTCATCGAATGCCTGATCGCATTGGCCATTGCGGCGGTCATCGCAGCCGGGGGCGCGCCGGCCCTGGGCAAGCTGGTCGCGGAATCCCGGCTGGTTACGCAGGCGAATGCGCTGCTGACCGCCCTGCAACTGACCCGCGCCCATGCCTGGCGCAGCAACGAGGCCTGGACCCTGTGCCTGACGGACGACGGCGCCCGCTGCAAACCAGGCCGCAACGGGCTGGCCCGCGGCTGGCTGGTGCTGCCGGCCAGCGCAGTCGCCGAGGGGCTCAGCGGTACGCAGCGCAATCCAGGCCTGGCCGACCTGCGGTCGGGATTATTGACCGACGATCTGGCGGTGCATGGCACGAGACTCGCGGTGACGTTCTGGCCGTTGAGCCGCAGCGGCACCACCGCCACCCTGACGCTCTGTCCGGCGCGGCGCGGGTTGGCGCCGCGCCAGGTGATCATCAGCCAGACGGGCCGGCCGCGGCTCAAGACCGTCGCTGGCAGTGCCGTATGCCCCGCCCAGCGCTAGCCGTTGGCCGGCATGCCGTTGATCCGCGAGAATCGACCGTTGGTCGATCTGCCTGCGCTAGTCATAATCCCGGGACTATAGTCTCGGAATGGCCACATTTTCTGCCGAAAAACGCCCCGGAACCGGGCGTGGTTTTTCACTTATCGAACTCATGATCGTGCTGGTGCTGGCAGGCGCAATCCTTGCGATCGGCGCGCCGAGTTTCGGCGACATGATGCGTAACAGTCGCCTGACCCAGGCCGCCAACGATTTTCTCGCCGCCACGCAGCTGGCACGCACCGAGGCCATCAAGCGCCAGTTCCCTGTGGGGCTGTGCTCGTCCAGCGCCCCGACCAGTGCGGACGCGCAATGCAATGCCGGTGACTTCATCGGCTGGATCGCCTTTGAAGACCGCAACGGCGACTGCGTTCGCGGTGCAGACGAAGCCATCCTGCGAACCGCCGGCCCCCTGGACACCAGCATCGCCAATGCGTCCGACGGCGCTTGCATTTCGTACTTGCCTAACGGCTTTACGCAGCTCGTGGCCGGCGTGGCGCCGCTGAGCCGGGTGATCTTCTGCGACTTGCGCGGCCTCACGCTGCAGACCGGCACGGAACTCACCGCGGCGCGCGCCATCCAGATTTCGCGCAGTGGCCGCCCGGCCGTGTTGCGCGACCCCGCTTTGGTCGGCAGCTGGGACATGCCATGCAGCACTCGTTAGCCTTTCCGGGCCGCAGTCGCGGCATGACGCTGGTTGAATCGCTGGTCGCACTGGTGGTGCTGTCGGTCGGGATGTTAGGTATTGCGGGACTGATGCTGACCGGTATCTCGAGCAATCGCAGCGCCCTGTACCGTACGCAGGCCGTGAACCTCGCCAGCGACATGGCGGAGCGCATCCGCGCCAATGCCAGCGCGCGCGTGGCGTACGACAGCCTCGCCTACGCTGGCGCGCCGGCACTGCAGGATTGCGCGCCGACCTTCAACGGCGCCGGCAGCAACTGCACGGCCGCGCAACTGGCCGAAGATGATCTGGCCCGCTGGATGGCATCGATTCGCACCGCCTTGCCCGCGTTTCGCGGCGAACCAGCGCAGGGCGAAGTGCAGGTCATTCCGGCTGGATTTGCCGGTCAGCCGGACACCTATCGCATCAACGTGAGCTGGCAGGAACCCCGCGAACAGACACCCTTCGGTTACCAGACCGATCTCGTCATCCTGCCGCGACCCGCGATCAATTGATGCGCAGCCCGACTTTCAAAGCCCGACGCCGGACACGTGGCATGAGCCTGGTAGAGCTCATGGTCGCGGTTGGCATCAGCTCATCATTGATTGCCGGCGCTGTGTTCTCCTATGCCGAATACCGGCGGGTCTACAGCGTCAGCGAAATCCTGGCGCGCGTGCAGGAGACGGCGCGTTTCGCAATGGGCACCATCGAGCCGGACATTGAACTCGCAGGCTTCTACGGCTTCACCAACAATCCGGACAGCGTACGCTGGGCGCGCGGCGCGGCGCCCGGCACGGTGCTCGCAACGGCGCCGCGTTTGCGCCAGCGACCGCTGCCACCGCTGCCAGGCGCGCCCGTGCCTGCGCCCGATCTGGATGCCAGCGCGCAGGCCTGCGGCACCAATTTCGCGGTGGATGTGTCGATTCCCGTGCAGGGCTCGAACAATGGCTTTTTGTTAGGCCCGGGCGCCGATTCGAGCTGCGACCCGTATGGCACAGGCGCGGTCGCCAGCAGCGACACCCTGACGCTGCGCCGCGCCGCGACGGTCGCGAGCGCACCGGAAGCTGGCCGCCTGCAGGTCTATGCGTCGCGACTTTCGAGCCGCACCGCGCAACTGCTGTTCGCCGACGGCGTGGCACCGGGACCCATTGACGCTGATAACCGCGTGCATGACTTCGTCGTGCGCGCCTACTACATCGCGCGCGACTCGGTGGATCGTCGCGGAGTGCCGGCGCTGCGCGTCAAGGCGCTGAGTCGCAACGGTGGCGTGCCCGCTTTCATCGACAATGAAGTCATGCCGGGCGTGGAAGACCTGCAGGTGCAGTTCGGTATCGACAGCGGCGATTACGACAACGATGGCGCGGTGGACTCCAGCGTCGACGCCAACGGCGATGGCGTCCCGGAATCCGACGGGCGCGCAACGCGCTACGTGAACCCCGATTTTCCAGGACTGGATCGT
>DAIQQI010000405.1:1916-2680 GCA_036786925.1 Steroidobacteraceae bacterium | reverse complement strand
CTGGAAAACACGGCAACCGGCGCCTCGATCAGCAGGTGCTGCGGCTTCACGGCCGATACCTTGATCACCGAGCGCCCGAGATTGCCGGTCAGCAGGCGAATGCCGCCGTGGCTCGAAAACGGATTGCTCACCGGTCGCAGCACCTCCGGATCGAGTGACTTGAGCGGCGCCGCCCGCCACTGCAACTGCGCGCCTTCCAGATACGGTTCGCGTGCGTAGGCGTCGAGGCCCTTGCCGAACACCGTGTCGACATCGGGGTGCAGCAGTCCGGCAGCCAGCAGTTCCCGCGTCAGGAAACTCAAACCGCCGGCGGCATGGAAATGATTCACGTCGGCCTGGCCGTTCGGGTAGATACGCGTGAGCGACGGCGTCAGTTGCGACAGATCGGAAAAATCCTGCCAGTCGATGATCAATCCCGCCGCCGCCGCGATCGCCACCAGGTGCAGGGTGTGATTGGTGGAGCCGCCGGTCGCGAGCAGGCCGACGATGCCGTTGACGATGGCGCACTCATCGATGATGCGGCCGAGCGGGCTGTGGTGCGGGCCGAGCGCGGTAATCAACGACGCCCTGACGGCCGCCGCTTCTGTCAGCGCGCGTCGCAACGGCGTGCCGGGATTGACGAAGGCGCTGCCCGGTATGTGCAGGCCCATCAATTCCATCAGCATCTGGTTGCTGTTAGCTGTGCCGTAGAAAGTACAGGTGCCCGGCGCGTGATAGGACGCCGCCTCGGCCTGCAACAACTCGGCGCGACTCGCCTTGCCCTC
>DAIQQI010000405.1:0-1906 GCA_036786925.1 Steroidobacteraceae bacterium | reverse complement strand
ACACGCGATTTCTCGGCATTCGGCAAACCGGAGGGCATCGGGCCGGCCGGGACGAACAAGGTCGGCAAATGGCCAAAGCTGAGCGCGCCAATCAACAGGCCCGGCACAATCTTGTCGCAAACGCCGAGGCACAGGACCGCATCGAACATGTCATGCGACAGTGCGATCGCGGTCGACATCGCGATGACATCGCGACTGAACAGCGAGAGCTCCATGCCAACGCGGCCCTGGGTAACGCCATCGCACATGGCCGGCACGCCGCCGGCCACCTGCGCCGTGGCGCCTGCGGCCAGCGCCGCCGCCTTGATGATGTCCGGATAATGCTGCAACGGCTGGTGCGCCGACAGCATGTCGTTATAGGAAGTGACGATGCCGATATTCGGACGGGCGCCGCTGGCCAGCCGGGATTTCTCTTCGTTGTTCGCGGCCGCGAATCCGTGCGCCAGATTGCCGCAGGACAGGCGCGTGCGTCGTGCTTCCGTCCCGCTCTTCGCGCCGATGCTTTCCAGGTACGCAGCGCGGCTGTCCCGGCTGCGTGTACGGATGCGTTCGGTGATTTCGACGATTCTGGGGTTCATTCGCGCCTCACGAGGAAACAATTCCGCATCACGGTGCCCAATATACTTCAAGCGGTGTCGATTGTTGTTGCAGCAAGGCACGCACCGGCAATTCATCTGCGGTGCCGGGCTGCAGACCGCGCTCCAGCAGTCGGCGCTTGGGCTCGCCGTGGAATTCCAGCAACAGCAGCCGGGTTCGCAGCAGCACCGGGCAACTGAGACTCATACGCGCGTAGCCATTGACTGGCGCATCGAAAGCTAACACGGACGGCGATTTGCCGTTGTCGCCGCCGGCAATGCCGGTTTGCCCGGGAAACAGCGAGGCGAAATGGCCATCGTCACCCATGCCGAGCATCACCACATCGAAGGGTTGCGGCAACGAGTCGATACTGCGCGTGACCTCGGCCAGTGCGTCCGACGGGCGCGCTACCGGGCGATACAAGCTAACAATCGAAGCCGCTGCCGCCTGGTGTCGCAGCAGCCGCCCGCGCACCTGGTGTTCGTTGCTGTCGGCATGCTGCGCTGAAACCCAGCGTTCATCGCCGAGCACGATGCTGACCCGCGACCAGTCCAGCGGCTCGACCGCCAGCAGATCGAACACCGGGCCCGGTGTCGAGCCACCCGGCACGACCAGCGTCGCCCGGGGGCGCTCCGCGAGGGCAGCGCGCAGACTGTCCGCGATCCGATCGGCCACCGTCCGCGCCAATGACTGGCGATCGCTGTGACGCTTTTCGATCAAGCATCGTCCTCGTGCCAGGTGCGGCCGTCGCGCTCGATCAGTGCCACGGCGGCGCTCGGTCCCCAGCTGCCCGCGGTATAAGGCTTGGACTTGATGCCCTGCTGGCTGGTCGCATCCAGAATACCGTCGGTCCAGCGCCACGCGGCTTCCAGCTCGTCCACGCGCATGAACAGCGTCGCGCGGCCGCGAATGACGTCCAGCAACAGTCTTTCGTAGGCGTCGGGGCTGCGGCCGCCGAAAGTGTCGTTGAAACTGAGGTCGAGCGCAGTCTGGCGCAGCTTGAGATCGCCTGGACCGCGCTGCTTGCTCAACATGAAAAGACGAATGCCTTCGTTAGGCTGCAGCCGCATGACCAGCCGGTTCGGATGAATGGTGCCGGCGCTCGGCGGGTACAAGGCATGCGGCGGCGCCTTGAATTGCACGACGATTTCCGAGGCGCGCGCTGGCAGGCGCTTGCCGGTGCGCAGATAGAACGGCACGCCGGCCCAGCGCCAGTTCTCGATGCTGGCCTTGACTGCCACGAACGTTTCGGTGTCGCTCGACGAGCCCGCATCCGGCTCCTCGAGGTAGCCTGGGACCGGTTTGCCATCGATCGCACCCGGACGGTACT
>DAIQQI010000404.1:0-2695 GCA_036786925.1 Steroidobacteraceae bacterium | reverse complement strand
GTTAGCCCGTGTACGCGCCGTAAACAATCGCAACACCAGTGCCATCGAAGGCGCCGAGAGAAACGCTTTTTCGAAGCTGTTATTGGCCTCCGCAGCAAGGCCCCGCGCGAGTTGCGCATCGCCCAGAGCAACCATCGCGTCAATTCGGGACTTGCTGTCCGCCGACAGCGTGCCCAGGCGTTGAATGGCTGCCTGCGATTGTCCTGTTCCAGTTTCAATCGCTGCCAGCGTCACGACCGCATCGGCATTACCAGGTGCTGCGCGAACCAGTTTCTGCAGCAAGTCAATGGCCTCGGCCGGTTGACTGTTTTCTGCCAGAGCGCGCGCCAGCCTGATGATGTCGTTAGGGTCGCGGCGCTGCTGACTCGCCTGGCGTAGAAACGGGATTGCCTCACCGAAACGCCGTGCGGACGACAACAGACCGCCCGCCTCTGCCGCCGTCGCACCGTTGGGATTCGCATTGCTGACCATGGTCTGCAACACCGCAACAGCATTAGGCACACGACCGGCGCGCAGCTCCAGCGTCGCCAACGCCAGCGATACATCCCTTGCTTTCGGATCCAGCTGATTGGCCTCGGCCAGAGCCTTGCGCGCTGCGCCGATATCGCCTGCGTCCATCTCAATGCGTGCTCGAGCAACGCGTGCCTTGATACTTTTTGGATCACGTTCCAGGACAGTAGAGATCACCTTGCGAGCGTCGTCCAGACGCCGATCAAGGAGCAGGATCGACGCCCGACCCAATGGCACATTCGGATTGTCAGGGGCTGCCGCTGCGGCAACATCCAACGCCCGCAAAGCGATATCGCTACGCCCGATGGTGGCTGTCACATCGGCCACGGTCAGCAGCTGGTCGACCTGCGCGGGCTTCATCGCGATCACCGCATCGATCTCACGCTCCATCTCACGTCGATTCGACTGCGCCACCAGCGCCAGCAGTTTGACTCGCAATCGCTGGGCCGGCTCATAGGAAGCCGGCAGGGCCTCCAAAGTCTTCAAGGCCTCGGATGCCGCTCCTGAGGATATCTGGGCGACAGCCAACTCGAGACGAGCAGCCTGATTGTCCGGCTCCCGGATCAACTTTGCCTGCAGGCTTTCGACACTCTGCGTGGCGCGCGTTTGAATACCGCGCGCGGCGACCTGCATGCTTTTCAGCCCGGCGTCGGCCGCCTGTTCCGCAGGCGCTTCGTCGACCAGCTCAAGCACTTTGTCAGGACGATTCTGCTGCAACAACAAACGCGCCAATAATCTGCGGGCCTCCAGTTGCTCGGGCGCCACGGCGAGCAACTGCTCCAGGACCGCCTGGGCCTGCACGATATTGCGCATTTGCAGATGCGCCTCAGCCAGCATCATCGGCACCGACCGGTCGTTAGGTACGGCGCGGGCCACCTGCTGGAAATCATTGACCGCATCGGACGGGCGGCGCTCCGCCATGGCAATGCGCGCTTTCAGCAAAACCGCACCGACCATACCGGGAGCAACCTTGCCGAGATTTGCCAGAGCGGTCTTTGCCGTGGCGACATCGCCGGCGCGCAGCGCGATGTCACCTAACAGGAAATTGGCCTGCGCGCGTTGCGCCGGAGCCCAGTCACGACGCTCAGCGACCACTGCTTGCCGCAAAGATTCGATCGCAGTGGCCACGCGACCGGATGCAAGCGCCAGCTGAGCTTTGACCACCAGCAATGCGGGATCGCCTGCATGCGCCTTCAGATAGTTGTTCAACCTGGCTTGCGCTGTGTCCATATCGCCCGTGGATGCAAGCGCCAGCATCAGTTCGGTGCCATATTCGATATTGTCTGGCGCCGCAGCAGCTAGCGGTCCAAGCAGTTCGACCGCTTTCGCGTTATCGCCCTTGGTCCGCAGTATGACCGCTCGGAAAAAATTCTTTTGATTGCTATTCAACTTGCTGCCATCGAGGGCGCTCGCAGCCGCATCGATTCGTCCGGCAGCCATCTCAACGCGCAGCTTGACTATCTGTCCTTCGGCATCGGGAATCTTGTCAAACGCGATGCGCGACATCTCCGCGTCGGCGGCAGACGTGTTCCCCTGAGCAAGCGCAATTTGCGCCAGCAGGACGCGGACGGTGGCATTGTCAGGCTCTTTCTGCGCGACATTTTTCAGCGTGATAAAAGCCTCGCCGAGCTTGCCGGCGGCGATGTCGGCCCGGGCCGTCGCGATTTGCGTTGGAGTGTCCGCGCGGCTGCAGGCCGCCAACAAGGCAAG
This sequence comes from Steroidobacteraceae bacterium, assembly GCA_036786925.1. Taxonomy (GTDB): domain Bacteria; phylum Pseudomonadota; class Gammaproteobacteria; order Steroidobacterales; family Steroidobacteraceae; genus UBA964. The sequence continues at coordinate 475 of DAIQQI010000404.1, read as the reverse complement.
ACAACAGCAAACGACCAGTGTCGCGGTCGGTCGCGCCACTGCCAGATGAATCCTGATGTTAGATGCGCGCATGGTAACGTTGAAGTCTAACTGGCTGATATTTCATGGCCTGATCCTCACTGCTTAATTGCACCGATAATCCGAGAAACGTGACGCAGTTCTCATTCGTTGACCGGTATTCCCAGCTTACCCATTAAGTCATATAGCGTCGGCCGCGAAACGCCCAGAAGATCCGCTGCCTTCGAGACGCTGCCACCCCCCACACTGAGCGCGCGCTGCACTGCGGCACGATCGGCCTGCGCCCTGACTTCGCGTAGGTTCAGCGGCATCTCATCTTCGGAGGTTGGTTTAAGTCCCAGGTCGGCGCTGGTAATAAGCGGTTCGTCCGCCAGCAGCACCGCGGATTTCACCTTGTTTTCCAGCTCGCGAACGTTGCCGGGCCAGGAATGCGCCATCAGAGCATTAATTGCGTCGG
>DAIQQI010000121.1:0-8985 GCA_036786925.1 Steroidobacteraceae bacterium | reverse complement strand
CACCAGGCACACACCCGCCGCAAACAGATACGACGCTCGACCGGCCCACAGCTCATCCAGGCCGCGGGCCGCAAACACCGATGGCAGCCGGTTGAGCAGCGTGAAAAATATCAGCGCGCCGATGGCATTGAGGAAGAACGCGATGCCGGCCAGTTTGCCGCGGTCACGCTCCTGCGGGTAGTCCGCCAGCACCGTTGCTAACATGCCGCCCAGGGTCGCAACCCCAAGCGCGAAAATCAGCCGATAGATCAGCAGCTGCCCGTAGTCGTTGGCAAACGGATATGCGGCGTAGGCAAGACCCGCAACCAGAAAGCCGACGATGTAGACGATGCGCCGGCCGATGCGGTCCGACCACGCGCCAATCAGGCCGATGACCAGCAGTCCCAGAATCTCCTGCCAGAACTGCAGGCTGCCGCCAACCTTGCCGGTGTCGCCCTGCGCAATCCCAAGGTTGACCCGCAGCACATACGGCTGCAGCGTGGTGATATAGGTGAAGATGCCAATGCTGACAAAAGCCGCCCACAGATAACACAGCGTATGACGGGCCGTTACTCCGGGAGCGAGCGCGATCGGGCCAAACTTGTGGGTCGATGATTCAGGCATTGGTCACCAGGCTTGGGTCAGCGAAACAATATCGAATCTGGGTAGCGTTCATGCAGGCGCCGGTCCAGACCGAAAGTATGCCCGGTTGGCAGCAGGATGAGCGGCAGGAACATCAGGCCCAGAGCGATCAGCGATGCGTCATAGTAGCCGCCCATCGCGAAGCAGAACATCATCAGCATCGCGCCGAGTGCGGCGCCGCGCGTCATGAATCCGGCTAACAGGCCAAAGGCGATCGCGGTTTCGCCCAGGGTAACCAGCAGCGCGAACCAGCGAAAATACGGGATGCCCCAGTTTTCGATAAAGCGCGCGCCGAACGACTCCGGGTCAATCTCAGCCAGCCGTTCGGTGAACACGCGCTGCAGCTTGTCCGACCAGATCCACGCCGCGAGCCATTTGTTAGCTGCGGCGCTGACAAAGAACAGCGCCATCAGAAAACGCAGCGCCAGTGCGCTGCCACGGCCGAAGCGTCGCAGCGCGGAACTCATGGCCTGGCTCCGCCGCCCGCCAGCGCGGGTTTACCGAGGAACTCGCGTACCAATGCATATCCCTCGCGACGCGGCAGCGCCTGGCACTGTCCGACGATCTGGCCCGCCGGGTCGTACCACGCGCCAGTCCGCTGGTCGATAGAGTGATCGGGCAGCGTGATGCGCGCGGCCGTCACGTCGATCTGCGCGCGCCAGGCGCGATCATGTTCGATCGTCCGCACCGCCCCCGTTTCACGGTAGATCGCCAGGGGGCGTTCGTCCAGGGTCTTGTCACGGACCAACTGCAGCAAATAGTCGGCAATCGTTGCGATCTGTGCCCAGAAAGTCTTTTCTTTCAGGCGATAAACCATGTTGTCCGGACGACCGGTCGCCGTATTCGTTGGCGCATCCTGACGGGTACAGCGAATGAAATCGTCGCAGGTCGTGCAGCGAAGATTGATGGGGAGGGCCAGGTCCTTGGAAGGCGTGTGCCCGCCCGGCCGGCCGCAGGCGCCCAGCAGCGATACCAGCAGCAGCAGCGCAACTTGTGGTGTACGGCTCATCTAACGAGCGATCATAGAGGGCCGCTGGAATTAGTCGACCTCCGCGCGGCACCAATTCGCCCGGCGACCGCGATGCGGCGCGCCGGGTTGTTGCATGCGCTCCGATGGCATAGCCTGTCGCGATGCAGAAAACGTTAGTCACTGCCATGCTCGCGGCTTTGGGTACCCTGGGTTGCGCCGGGACGGCCCAGCGCCCGGACCTGCAGAGCGCCTGGCCATTGATCGAATTCTGCGGCGCCGCGCAGCAGCTCATCAGTTCGACAGAACTGCGCGCCAGCAACGTGGTGCATGACGACTACCAGGCCTTCGTCCTGTCCAAGCCCAAAGTGCGGCCTTTGGAAACCGAGCAGTTCCACTGGTATGAAGACGCAGCGCGCATGAAGCTCAAGATGATTTCCTGCAAGATGAAGACCACCGATCACCTGCGCGCCGAGTATGGCGACAGCGCAGCGGGTACCGAAGGTCTGTGCGCAGCGGTCAATCAACACAGCCTGGCGGTGGCGCTGACAAACCTGCGGCGCGCCCGCCACGGCAAGCTGCGCTATGACGGCGGCCGCCGGATCGTGTTCGAACCGGAAGAGCTGACAAACCTGGGGCCTGAATGGCTCAGGAGCCACGAGATTGCCTGGGAAGATGCGCAGGGTGTGCTGCATGTCCAGAGCCGCGCGATGCGCAACGACTGGCTGGATCCACGTTATCTGAAGGCGCCGCCGCAGTTTCGCGGCACGCGCTATTGCCACCTGATTGCGCCCGACTACCTGCAGCGCCTGCTGACCGGCGCGACGCCGGCGCCGCGCGCACGTGGCGAAGCGGTGTCGACGGCCGTCATGCCGCCGACACCGCCCGGTTAGCTAACAGATTTCAACCGCCGGTTCGCGGGCGCGGCGGACGAACACCGCCGGGACGCTGGCCACCCAAAGTACCGCGACGCGCACCGTCCGCGCCCTCGGGCCGCGGGCCGCGATGCGGCGGGCGAGCCGATGACAACTCACCCTGCGACAGCTGGCCGTTGCCATCCTTGTCGAGCTTGGTGAATCGCTCCTGGCTCAACTGCGGCATGCGCTTGGCCAGTTCATCGAAGCTGATGCCGCCGTTGCTGTCGGCGTCAAGGCGCTCGAAGATTCTCCGGCCCATGCCGCTGCGCAGCTCTTGGCGATTGAGGGTGCCGCTGTTGTCGGCATCCAGCCCGGCAAACTGCTCCTGCGTCACGTTAGGCCGCTGCGCCTGCAGCTCCTCGAACGAAATCGCACCGTCGCCGTTGGTATCGATCGGCGGGCCGCGCATGGCACGTGCGGCATCGCGCAGTTCGTCCCGCGACAAGAGACCGTTGTGGTCCTTGTCGGCATTGGCAAACTGCTCTGCCGTGGCGTTAGGTCGCACGGCCTGCAGTTCCGCGAGGTCGATTGCGCCGTCGCCGTTGGTGTCGAATTTCGGCCGCTGCGGGTTGTCGTCCGCGGCTGCCACCGCGCTGCCCAGCATCAGGGCGGCCACGCTTAACAATATCCTGGTGTTCATAAGTCTCCTGTCCTGTTTACACGACCTGCCTACCTAAACGCAGGATTCAGGTTCCGGTTGACAGGATTAGCGGCCGAAAACCCCGACTATTTGCGCCGTCGCCAGCGTATTGGCATTGATATTGAACCCCACCAAAGCCGCTGTAGCCCCCGCCGGCAACTCCAGTTTCTCGATTTTCAGCGCATGGACCCTGAAGTAGTAGCGGTGGTTGCCGCTGCCCGGCGGCGGACATGGCCCGCCATAGCCCGGGCTGCCGAAATCGGTCCTTCCCTGTCCACTGCCCGGTGGCAGGCTTTTGCCCGAGGCCTCACCCGCTCCGGCGGCAAGCCCGGTGGTGGTCGCAGGCAGGTTGTAGACGACCCAGTGCCAGAAGCCGCTGCCGGTCGGTGCATCCGGGTCATACATCAGGATCGCGTAGCTCTTCGTGCCTTCCGGCGCACCGCTCCAGCTCAGGGCGGGCGACTGGTTACCGCCACTGCAACCGAAGCTGTTGAAGACATGGACCTCAGCCAGCGTGGCGCCGTCGGAAAAACTCGCGCTTGTTAGCTTGAAGCTGTCGGTCGGCTTGCCGGTGGAGGTGAAGATGGCCGCAAGGTTCGGAGCCGCGGGTGCCGGCGGCGCGGCCGGTGCCGCCGCAGCGGCCGCTTCGGTGGCTGCCGGTGGCGGTCCGCCGCAGGCAGTAATTGCCATCAACGCTGCAACGCTAACAAAAGCATTTCTCACTTTGAAACCGGACATCGCGGGCATCCTCCGAGTGACTGGTGGCATCAATAACGGAAAGTGTAATTCAGCTTGAGCGTGGTTTCGGCGATGTTCGGCCGGAAATTGCCGAACGGATCCTCACGCCAGTCATAGTTGACGACGAAGTACATCGACTGGCCTTCCCCGGGCAGCCAGCGCAGCCGGCTGTTGACCCCCAGGCGGCCGGAGACATTGTCGTACTGCAGCACGTTGAGCCAGGCCCAGTGCACGTTGAAGGCCACGTTGGCGGTCAGTGCGTAATTGCGCACCGTGAATCGCCCGGCTGGCAGGTCGATCTTGTTGATCCCGTAGATGCCGCTCAGCAGCAGGTGCTTGTTAGGCTTGAGGTTCAGCGTCACCTTGGCGTCATCGCGCCGGCCGTTGTAGAAATCACCGGTCTCCAGGTCCAGGTTGACACCGAACCTGCGATAACCCGCCATGGCGGAATAAAAACGGACCCGGCCGAAATCGTATTGCCCCTGGGCAACGGACAGCCCGCCGGGCAGCAGGAAGGGCCTGGCCAGGACCTCGGTGTTGCGGATCAGGTCCATGGCGATGGTGCCGCCGGGCAGCGTGTCGAGCGAAAACGGCGTCGCCAGGATGCTGCGGGATTCGAGGCCGCCAGACAGCGCATCGACCTGGTGATACTCGCCGCCATAGAGCCAGCTCTTGAATCGCCCGTCCTTGTTCTCGAAGCGATTGCGGATTTTCGCAACGGCATCGTACTGACGGATGCCGACCCGATTGACGAAGCCCAGCGCCGGTTTGAAATTGCGGCCGATTTCAGCGACGTTCAGGCTTGCATTCAACTTGTCGTTAGGCCAGGCAAGATTCAGGCCCCAGGCGGCGGCGTCATCGGTGAGGCCCGGTGTCGAGGTTTCCTGCCACCAGCCCTTGATGTCGAGGATTTCATTGAGCGAGCCGAACCGGTCCCGGTAATTGAAATCCATACCTAACAAACTGCCCGAGCGCGCGCTGGCAGGATCACCCACGGTCACGATGGCGCCAAGCGTCGACTGTTCGCCGATGTTGACGTAACCGCGCCCAACGAACAGGTCGCGTTCCGGCACCGCCCCGGATTCGCCCTGGCGCACCGCCAGCGCACCGAGCACGAAGCGCCCCGCCCGACCCGCGATCTTGGCGCCGTAATCGAGATCGATGGGCTGCCCCGCCGACGACAGCCCGATGGTGCGCGAGAAGAACGGCCGCGCATTCTGTGTCAGGCCGCCGAATTCAAACACCTCGGCGTTGTCGAGAAAGAAGTCACGTTTCTCCGGGAAAAACAGCGAAAACCTTGTCAGGTTGACCAGCCGGTCATCGACTTCGGTCGACGAGAAATCGGTGTTGACTGTCAGGGCTGCGGTCAGGCTCGGCGTGACACGCCAGAACGCATCGATCGAAGGCTTGGCGACCAGGGCGGAATTTCCCGCCGTGAACCGTTCACGCTGCGACACCGCCAGGCTGGGCACGACATCAAGGCCCCAGCCCTGGCGCCCGCCCCGCATGCCGCGCAGTTCGCCGTTGATATCCATCGTGAAGCGTCGATGCTGATGCGACCACGCGAGCTCCTCGCGTTTGCGGCGGATCGAGCGCATGACATTGATGCGCCAGACATCATTGTCCGGCTTGAACAGCAGCGTCTTGAACGGCAATGCCACTTCGGCCACCCAGCCCTCGGCGTCTATTTTGGCATCCGCTTCCCAGATGCCGTCCCAGTCCATGTTGAATGCCATGCCACCGAGCGCCAGGCCGTCGCGCTGCACGCCGTTAGGATTGACGTAGAAAATATAGCCGGTGCGATTGCTGTTATACGGGTCCAGCAAAATCTGGAAATAGTCGTCGTTGAAAACCGCCGATCCCTGCACCAGCTGTTGCGCCTTGATGCCGCCCGGATCGGAGTCGCCGAAGCGCGCGGCGATATACAGGTAGTCGTCATCCCGGGCGATCAGCACCTCGGTGGGCTCGGTCGCCGGATCGCCGTCGCCGGGAAACCATTGCGTTAGGTCCGTGATGCGTGTCGCTTCGCGCCACATCGGCTCGTCGAGGACGCCGTCGATGCGCGGCCGCGATGTGACCCGGGCCGCGGTAGTCACCTTGACGCCGCCGGGAGCGACGGTCGCGGGTTCCTGCGCAGCCATGACGGCCTGGGACAGGCCCAGTGCCAGCAGAATGACCAGTCCCTGTCGCGCTTGTGTCAGCATCCGGGCGCAAGGTTAAATTGCGACTGCGCTGGATGCAGCAAACTTGATGGCAGGCGACCGATAAACCCATGAAAAAACTGCTGTTGATCCATGGCGGCCACGCCGGCGGCCGCACCGAGAAGCTAACGGCGGAAGTCGTGGCCGGCATAGCGGCTGCCGAGGACCCGGTGGAACTGCGGACCCGCCCGGCACTGCAGGCGGGAATCGACGACCTGCTGTGGGCCGATGGTCTCCTGATCGGCACGCCCGAGCATTTCGCCTACATGTCCGGAGCGGTCAAGGATTTCTTCGACCGCACTTTTTACCCGGCCGAGGGCAAGCGTGAAGGTCTGCCGTATGCCGTTTACATCAGCGCCGGCAATGACGGTACCGGCACCGCGGCGGCGATCGCGAGGATTGCCACCGGCTACCGCTTCCGCGCCATCGCCGAACCGCTGATCGTACGCGGCGCGCCCGACGCTGCCGCCCTTGCGCGTTGCCGCGAGCTGGGCCTGACCTTCGCGAGCGCGCTGGCGCTCGGCATTTTCTAGCTGCGCGCCCGCAGCGCTCGCTGCGCGGCTGCGAACTCCGGCGCCAGTTTCAGCGCGGCCTCGAACTCGCGGCGGGCGCCGCCCGGGTTGTCCGCATCTAACAAACAACGGCCGAGCCAGAAATGCGCCTCGGCCGGACCCCAGCCACCCGCCGCTGTTGCGCCGGCCCGGTCGAAGGCCGCGCCGGCCTCGCGAAAGCGGCCGCAGGCCTTGATCTTGTCGCCGCCGGCGATCTTGGGCCGGAAATAAAGCCCAAACGCATCGACCAGCACGACGCGCGGATTGCCTGCATCCAGCGCCAGCGCCTGCTGCATCGCCGTGCCGCTGGCGCGGCCGTTGCGGATACCCGCGAACATGCCGCCTAGGCTCGCCATGTATCCATAACAGGCGGATTGCAACGCCCAGGATTCCGCGGCCAGCGGACCGGTTTTGGCCGCCGCCGCAGCTTTGCCGGCGCTCGCAGTACAGGCCTCGCCGGCCCGGGTAGCGGCCTTACTGTCTTTCCTGATCGATGCCAGCTGCAGGGCACGGAACTGGATGAACGCGAACGCATGCAGTTCCGGCGCCGCAGCCGAGTTGGCCCAGCGTGCCTCCGCGGTCGCGAGCTGCGCGAGCTCCCGTTCGGCGCCACGCAGCCAGGCGGAATGCGCCCTGGCAACTACCGCAGCGGCATCGTCCGCTGCAAGCAACGGCGGGGACAACAACAGAAAACTAACAAATATCAGCCGGCGCATCCGTGCACTCCCTAATTTCTGATTAACCATCACGCCAGGTACTTGGCGGTCAACTCGGTCGACTTGTCCCAGAGCTTTTGCGCCAGCACCAGATCGTCCATATGCTTGCCCGCCAACGGCACGACCGGATTGCAGTCCTCGAAATAACAGCCGCTGACGGCCGCGAGCGCCGGGGCAGTGGCGACATAACAGGTAGTCGCTGCGCCTTCCTCGATCGACCGCATGAAAGTCCAGCCAATCAACGGCGTAATCACGTGCGTCCATGTCGACATGTGGCGGCCGAGATTGGTGTTGATGATGCCGGGATGCACGGCATTGGCCGTGGTTGCCGTGCCACGCAACTGCTGCGCGAGCTGCAGGGTCATCAGCACGTTGGCCAGCTTCGACTGCCCGTAACTCTTGTTAGGCTTGTAGTCGCGATCGCCGCCCAGGTTGTCGAACTCGATGCCGGCCGCGGGCGCCCATTGATAGCCGCGGCTCGACACCACGACGATGCGCCCCTGTGCGGCGGCCTTGACCTGGTCCAGCAGGCGATTGGCCAGGATGAAGTGGCCCAGGTGATTGACCACGAAGTGCTTTTCGAGACCATAGACTTTTTCCAGCGTGGGCAGGGCCATGATGCCCGCGTTCAGCACCAGCATGTCGATCGGCATGCCGAGCGCGCGCACCTGGTTGCTGGCGGCAACGATGGTGTCCCACTTCTCGAGCTCGAGCGCCACCGGCGTCGTCTTGCCCATGACGCTGGCACAGGCTTCGCGGGCCTTGTCGAGCGTGCGGCCGGTGACGATGCAATGCGCGCCACGCATCGACAGTACCCGCAGCGTCTCGAGTCCCAGTCCCGATGTGGCGCCGGTGATCAGCGCGGTCTTGCCGGTGAGATCGACGCCCTCGGTCACCAGCTCTGCGGTTGCATGCTTGTCGAACTTGCTAACAGGTATGCCCGCCGGCCGTTCCACCGGGCCGTCGAAGCGACGCCGCGCGGCCAGGTAGGCCCCGCCGCCCGCCACGACCAACGCCGCCGCTGCGCCCATAATGACTTTGCGTCTTGTTGTTGCCATGGCGGGATCATCGCAGGAATTGGCATTTCCGCCAGTTGTACATGCATGGCGGCGGACCCCTATCCGTGGCTCGGACACCGCGGGGTGCCTCGCTGCACGGCGCGGCGCATTGCTGCAATGCTTGGCCCCATGAGCGCAAAACTGGACATCAAGACCATCACCGAGTTCCTGGCCGAGCAGCCTAACGTCGACGTCAGCGCCGCCTGGCAACGCTGCTGGGGCATCCATTCCGGCATCGTCGAGCGCATCAAGTCGCGGTTTGCGGTCAGCAAGCACCCCTCCAGCAACGGCCGTGAGTACTACACCTCGCTCGACAAGGGCATGGAAGGCTCATTTACCGCGTACACGGGCCAGGGCATGGACTGGCTGGTGCATTCCTGGCTCGGCAACCGCCGCGCCAGCCTGCTGGACATGAACGCCACCGCCTTCCTGTCACAGCAGAACCGCGTGCCGCACCTGGTGATCATCTTCGGCACCGTGCCCAAGCTGTTCTTCTACGCTGACTACACGCCGCGGCTCGACCCGCGCATGCATCTCGACTACGTCCGCAAGTACTACGAGCCGGCCAACGCCAGC
>DAIQQI010000120.1:0-9029 GCA_036786925.1 Steroidobacteraceae bacterium | reverse complement strand
CCAAAGAGACCTTCATGGTCATTGCGCTCAGCGCCGGCGGCGGTGTCGGGTTCTACACCTACACCACCTACATGCAGAAATACCTGGTGAACACCGCGGGGTTCCCCAAGGACAGCGCCTCGCGGATCATCACGCTGGTGCTGCTGACCATGATGCTGCTGCTGCCGCTCACGGGCTGGATCTCGGACAAGATCGGTCGCAGGCCGGTGCTGGCCTTTTCCTACGGCGCGGGCGCGTTGTTAGCCGTGCCGGTATCAACGGCGCTCGCCACCGTGACGGACCCAGTGCAGGCGTATTTTCTCTGCATGCTGCCGGTCATCGCGCTGTGCGGCTATGCCGCGCTCAGCAGCATCATCAAGGCGGAGCTGTTTCCCACGCGGGTTCGGGCTTTGGGCGTGGCCTTGCCGTACGCGATCTCGCAGGCGATCTTCGGCGGCAACGCCGAGACCGCGGCGCTGCTGTTCAAGCGCGCGGGTCACGAGCCTGGCTACTACTGGCTGGTGAGCGGATTCATGACCCTCGGCCTGCTGGTCGCCCTCAGCATGCGGGATACCCAGAAACAGAGCCTGATTGCCGACACCTAGCGTCTTGTTGCAAACAACCAACGGCCGCCAGCCTGCGGATGGCCGGGGCCCTGCCGAAACCCAGTGTTTCGTTGACATCATGAAGATATGACGATTAAATCTCTGCTGGCCACTTTCCGGCCGGGGGACTTGAAAAATGCTGTCATCTCGCAACCTGACAATCGCGATTGCTTCTTTACTCACGGGCGTGGCGTTTGCGCCGGCGTTTGCGGCGGAAGGGGCGCTGGAAGAAGTCACGGTAACCGCCCGCAAAATTACCGAGCGACTGCTTGACGCGCCAATCTCGATCACCGCGTTCAGCGCGACTGCGATCGACGAGAAAGGCCTGAAAAACCTCGAGGATGTCGCCAAGTCGACGCCCGGCATGCAGTATTCGCTGCAGGGTGGCCAGATTCCAGGCCGCTACAACTCCGCGATTCGTTTCCGCGGCATGAACGTCAATTCAGCGGCCCCGTCGCTGCAATTGTCGGCATTGTTCGTCGACGGCATTTTTTCGCTCGGCGGCACCCAATCGATTCCGTATGACGATATCGAACGCATCGAAGTCGTGCGGGGACCGCAGTCCGCGACCTACGGCCGCAGCACGTTTGCGGGCGCGGTCAATTACATCACCCGCACGCCCTCGCTGACCGACTTCTCGGGCCAGATCAATGTGTCTGCCGCGACCTTCCAGGACAATTCGATCTCGGCGGGATTCGAAGGCCCGATCATCAGCGACAAACTGGCGTTTCGCATTGGCGCCCGCTACTACTCGCGCGGCGATGTCGAAAACGCCTCGGATGGCGGCGGATTTGGCTCGGAGTCGAGCAAGTCCATCCAGGGCACCTTGTATTTCAAGCCCACTGACGCGCTGAGCATCAAGGTGCGCGCGTTTTACGATGTCGACGATGACGGTCCGGCGCTGGGCGGCATCGTGCAGGGCTTGCGCAACAACACCTGCGCTGGTGTGACCGTGAGAACGCAGGACCCGCTGGTCCCCGTGGCCTCGCCGATGAATTACATCTGCGGCGCGGTCCCGGAGCAGGGCAGCGCCATTTCAGCGACCGGTGGTTTCAATATCATCGACACGCCAACCTCGCTGCGCCCGCCGCAGGCGGTCGCGATCGGCCAGCCGGATTACCTGATCAACACGCTGGTGAATGCGCCGTCGCCGGCTCTGGCAGGCGGCGTGCCGCAAATCGATCATATCGGCCTGATTCGCAATGTTGCGCGTTATTCCCTGACCGGGGAATACGATTTTGGAAATGGCTACAACCTGATTTTCCAGGGCGGTCTCAACAAGCTGCGCGCGAACTGGATTCGCCCCTTTGGCCTGACGCCGCTCGGCATCTGGTGGTCCCGGGATCCGCAGAACTCCGAGGACAAAAGCTTCGAGCTGCGCCTGACCTCGCCGCAGGACGGCAAGTTCACGTGGCTGGTCGGCGTCAACAAGTATGACCAGGATTTCATCTCCTCCGGTTCAGGTGGCGATGCGGTGAACCTGTGCTGGCCAATCCCCGGACGGCCGGTGCGTGCCACGGGTGGTCCTTGCGTGGTCGGCAATGTGAGCTCGATCCTGTTTGCGAACGGACTGGCGCAGGATTCGGATCACGTCGAGACTTTCGGTATTTTCGCCGCGGCGAATTACAAGCTCACGGATCAGTGGACGCTGAGCCTGGAAGGGCGCCAACAGAAGGACGAATCGACCAGCGGCGTGCTGACAGCAGCGCCTTTCAAGGTCGAGGAAACCGGCTTCCTGCCGCGCTTCATCGTGCGCTACCAGCCTAACAATAACACCAACATCTACGCGAGCTATTCGAAGGGCGTCCTGCCGCCGCAGGTCAACACCCAGCTTGCGATTGCGACGGCGCGCGAGCTGGCGCAGTACCAGGTCGCGCAACCCGGGGTGCCGACGATCATCCCGGGCGATGATCTCAAGATGTATGAACTTGGCTGGAAACAGAAATTCTGGGAAAACCGCGCAGAAATTGCGCTGTCGGTGTATTCGGGCAAGTGGAAGAACCAGAAGGGACGGTCGGTGGCGGCGATTCGCGAAGACTGCGGCAGCCCGTCGCATGGTGTCAGCAATGCGGGTGGAGGCTGTCTGGCCCCGGGCGCCGTCAACCTGCCGGGGCAGTTCCTGGCGGCACAGGGGCAGCCCGCCACGCTGGTCGATGGCACGCCCTTCCTCAATTTCCGCAACTTCAACGTGCCGGGCAACAGCAAGGTTGAAGGCGTGGAGTTTGCGGGCAACGTCGCGTTGACCGATCGCTGGCAGGCCGCGGCGACCTTCACGGTCGCGAAGACCGAGTACGAGGACTTCACCTTTAACTTCCTGTCCGCGATTTCGGTGTTCACGCAGATGAAGGGCAACCAGAACGCCCGCTTCCCGAAGACTTCGGGCAGCGTCTCGAGCAGCTACCACGCGCCCTTCAAGGGTGACTGGGAGTGGTTCATCAATGGCGACCTGAACTTTGTCGGCAAGACCTACACCGACGAAAGCAACCTCGCGTACTGCAAGGCCTACACGACCGGCAATGTCCGTCTCGGCTTCGAGAAGGAAAAGCTGCGCATCGAAGGCTTCGTATTGAACGCGACCGATGAGCGCGCCTGGACGTCCTGCGCACGCTGGTCGGATTTCGATTCGGTGGCAACCATCGGCACGGCCTTCCAGGGCGTCGCGGTGTCGCCGCTGATTCCGCGGCAGATCGGATTGCGCGCGACCATCAAGTTCTAGCCAGAAGATTGGCTTGCTGACAAAGGCCGCCCCTCACCGGGCGGCCTTTTTCCTGGGTGTGTCTGTTAGCTGAAAACCCGGCCGGGGTTCAGGATGGCGCGCGGATCCAGCAGCGCCTTGAGCCTGCGCATCAGTTCGATGTCGGCCGCCGAGCGGCACAGCTGCAGGTAGTCGCGCTTGGCGACGCCGATGCCATGTTCAGCCGACACTGCGCCGTCATGGCGCGCGAGCGGCGCGAGCACCAGCTCGAGGATTCGTGCCTTGCTGGCCGCGTCGGGCGCATCGATGATGTAGTGCAGGGTCCCGTCGCCCAGGTGCGCGAAACGCAAGGCCGTCAACGCTGGAAATTCAGCCTGCAGCGAGTGCGCGACCTCATCGCTGTAGGCCTGCAGCGTGGTCAGCGGCAGGCTGACATCGAAGGCCATGCTGCGCTGGTAGATCTGCAGCAGCTGCGCCACGGCATCGCGCAGCGCCCAGAATTCTTCGGCCTGTGACTGCGACTGGGCCAGCACGCCATCGCTGACCAGGTTGTTAGCAATGGCCTGTTCCAGGAAATCCGCGAGGGCCTGCTCGGCGCCCTGGTGGGATTCGACTTCCAGCAGGATCGCAAACGCCGGCCTGCCACCCAGGGGCTGGCGCACCGCCGGCAGCCGGCTGCGCACCTCATCGAGATAATCCGCCCACATGACTTCGAATGCACACAGGCCGGCGCCCAGGGTTGTGCGCGCGTTTTGCAGCACCGCCAGCACCTCGGCAAAAGAATCGGCGGCAACCACCGCGGTCGCCTTGTCGCGCTGCGCCGGATAGAGCTTGAGCACTGCCCGGCTGATGACGCCTAACGTCCCTTCGCTGCCGATGAACAGCTGCTTGAGATCGAAGCCGGAGGTGTTCTTGGTCATGCGGTTCAGGTGCGTCAGCACCGTGCCGTCGGCCAGCACGGCTTCCAGGCCCAGGCACAACTCTCGCGCCACGCCATAGCGGATCACGCTGTTGCCGCCGGCGTTGCAGGCCAGGTTGCCGCCCAGCGTGCAGCTGCCACGCGAGCCAAAGTCGAGCGGGAAACTGAGCCCGGCCTCGCTGGCGGCGCGTTGCAGGTTCTCCAGGATGACACCGGCCTGGACCGTGGCCGTGTTGCCGATCGCATCCAGCTCTTCGATGCGGTTCATACGCTCGGTCGATAGCGCGACCTCGCCGGTCTGCGGCGTCGCCCCTCCACACAGGCCCGTGAGCCCGCCCTGGACGACCACGGCCTGCCCATGCTCATGACAGACGCGCAGCGCGGCCGACAATTGGAGCGTATTTGCGGGCCTCAGCAGCAGCTGTGGCCTGATGGCGGCCGCGCTGCTCCAGTCCTTGCTGTTGCGTTCCGGGACATCCCCGGCGGCGAGCACGCCCTGCGGGCCCAGAAGGGGGCGCAGGGCCGCAGCGATCGACTCGATTTGGGACGTTGGGGCCAAGATCGGCCAATCATAACAACGCCGGCGAACTGCGCCGGCAAGCCGTCAATGTGGCCGCGGTTTGGGCTTTGGGGGGGCTGTGGTAGGATGCGCGCCCTCGTAAATCCGCGCGCCCGTAGCTCAGCTGGATAGAGTACCTGGCTACGAACCAGGGGGTCGGGAGTTCGAATCTCTCCGGGCGCGCCAACGATTGAGAAAAGGCCCCCGGCCGCAAAGCGGCCGGGGGCCTTTTTTCAATCGTCAGTTCGCCAGCGAGGAATCCCTGCGCTCGGACTTCTACATATTGGTTGGGGTCGGAGAGTTCGACAACTCGGCCACCGCGACGGGATTAGCCTCAGCAATGACCCCGAGTTGGACAAATTCGCTTCGCGAATTTGGTCCCGAGTCGGCGAGGGATTGCCCGCGGGCACCGCGGGCAACAATCTCTCCGGGCGCAGCTAACACCGCGATCGCCGCAAGCAGGGCCTTTGCAGGTACTATCTGCCGCTGTGCAAATGAACGCCTCCACGCATGACGTCGTCGTCTTCGGCGCCACCAGTTTCGTCGGGCGCATCCTCAGCCGCTATCTCGTGCAGCGTTTTGGCGCAGGCGGTGAGCTCAAATGGGTCGCTGCCGGGCGCTCGAAAGCGCGCCTCGAGGAGCTGCGGCGGGAGCTCGGACCGGGCGCCGCGCAGCTGCCGCTGGTCGTCGCCGACGCCGCCGACGAAGCCTCGCTGCGCGCGCTGGTCAAGCAGGCCCGCGTGGTCGTGTCGACCGTCGGGCCCTATGCGCTCCACGGCGAGCCGCTGGTGAAGGTCTGCGCGGAGACCGGCACCGACTACTGCGACCTGACCGGCGAGGTGCAGTGGATTCGCAGGATGATCGATCGCTACGAAGCCACGGCCAAGGCGAGCGGGGCGCGAATCGTGCACTGCTGCGGCTTTGATTCGATTCCTTCCGACCTTGGCGTGCACTTCCTGCAGCGCGAGGCGCTGCGCCGCTTCGGCCAGCCCTGCGTGAATGTGAAGATGCGCGTGCGCGCGATGCGTGGCGGCTTCTCGGGCGGCACCGTCGCCAGCCTCATGAACGTCGTCAAGGAAACCGCGGCCGATCCGGCGCTGCGGCGCGAACTGCAGAACCCGTACTCGCTGTGTTCGGAAAGCTCGCGGCCCAGGACGCGCCAGCCCGCGGTGAAGTCGGCTGAATTCGATGCCGACTTCGGGGCCTGGACGGCCCCATTCGTGATGAGCGCGATCAACACCCGAATCGTGCAGCGCAGCCACGCGCTGCTCGGCCAGCCCTGGGGCGCCGGTTTTACCTACGACGAGGCGGTGCTGACGGGCCGCGGCCTCAAGGGCCGGCTTGCTGCGACCGGGATGTCAGCAGGCCTCACCGGCTTCATGCTCACGGGCGCATTGGCGCCGACGCGCTGGCTGCTCGAGCGCTTCGTGCTGCCGGCGCCCGGCGAAGGTCCGAGCCTGAAGGACCAGGAGAACGGGTTCTTCGACCTGCGCTTTCACGGCAAGACGGCCGATGGCCGCGGCCTGCGGACCAAGGTCACCGGCGATCGCGACCCGGGCTATGGCTCGACCGGCAAGATGTTAGGCGAAGCGGCTGCCTGCCTCGCGCTCGATATCGCGCCCGAGCCGCGGCCCGGCGGCTTCTGGACGCCCGCGACGATCCTCGGCGACCGGCTGGTCGAACGGCTCACCGCGAGCGCCGGGCTCGCGTTCGAGGTGCTGGGCGACTGAGCGCTGTCGACCGGCCTGGTCTCAGCGACCGATACCGTCGGGCAGCGGAGTTGAAAATTTCTGCTGATCAACCGCTAGCAGCTGCGGGAATTCTTTTTCGGCGCGCCGACGAAATTCATCCGGCAATTCGGCAGTGCTGCGCAATTTGTGGCCGCTCCACGCGGCGAACATATGTCCCGGCGCATCGCCCATCTGCATCCACTTGGGCCACGGGAATACATAGGCGCCCGACACCTCACTCGGCAACCACAGGTTGTCAGGGTCATCGAACAGCCGGGCGTCTGTCTGTTCGTAGCCCATCTCGAGAAAAGTGACCGGCCAGGTGTCGGGCGGCACGCGGATCGCATCGACTTTGACAAAGTTGCCTTCGCGGCGCAGCAGCTTGTAATCGGGGCGCGGCGGCGCGTCGGGTCGGTCAAGCGTCACGACGCCAGCCGGCGAGCGCACCAGTCCGGGGTCTTCTGTTAGCGCCATGGGCGCAATGTCGACGCGGCGTTTCGTCACGGGATTCAGGACTTCGCTGACAAACTCGCCGGTTTGCAGGTCGCGCGCAAACGACAGATTGTGCCCATGCAGGCGATAGCGGTTATCGCCGAGCAGCCGGTGGCGCGACAGCTCGATGCCTTCCCATCTCACCACCGGGCGAGGCGTCATGCCGACCGGCACGGCGATCATGATGAAGTGGTACCAGTGCAGGATCTCATCTTCGTCGTGGAGGCTGCGCTGAATGCGCATCGTCTGGCGGAAGCGCTGCACCGGGTCCAGCAACAGGAAAGACGAGGTCCATTTCTGGCGCGACGCCGTGCGGCTTTTTTCGCCACGGGTGCCGCGCTCGCCTGGAGCGGCGCCGCTCCCATTGGCGAGCGCCCAGGCCGCTCCGCCTGTTAGCAAAGCGGCCATCGCCTGACGCCGCGCCATCGATCCCATTGCGGCTCCGCCGCCGGTGCGTATCTTCATCCCTTTAGCCTACCGCAATCGCTTGTGGCGCAGATGACGGCTGGGCTAGCATCGATCGATGCACTATCCCCATTTGTTGAGTCCGCTGCGCGCCGGGCATCTCACCCTGCGCAATCGTGTCGTTATGGGGTCGATGCACACGGGTCTCGAGGACCGCGCCAGCGATTACGGCAAGCTGGCCGAGTACTTCCGGGTGCGTGCACGCGGTGGCGTGGGCCTCATCATAACCGGCGGCATCGCGCCGAATCGCAGCGGCTGGGTCAAGCCTTTTGCCGGCAAGCTCAGTCGCCGTGGCGAGGTGGCGCGTCACCGGCTGGTGGCGGATGCGGTGCACGGCGAAGGCGGAGCCGCCTGCATGCAGATTCTGCATACGGGTCGCTACGGTTATCACCCGCTGCTGGTCGCACCGTCGGCGATTCGCGCGCCGATCAATCGCTTCAAACCGCGCGCGTTGTCCGAAAGCGGCATACGCTCACAAATTGCTGATTTCGCAGCGTGCGCGGTGCTCGCCCAGGATGCCGGCTACGACGGTGTCGAGGTGATGGGTTCCGAGGGCTACCTCATCAACCAGTTTCTCAGTGTTCGCACCAATCAGCGTGACGATGACTGGGGCGGGTCGCTCGAGAACCGCGCACGATTTGCGCTCGAGATCCTGCGCGCGGTGCGACAGCGGACCGGGCCGAATTTTCTGCTCGTGTTTCGGCTGTCCGGGCTCGATCTGGTCGAGCATGGCATCACGATCGAGGATACCTGCGCATTGGCCCCGCAGCTGGCCGCAGCCGGCGCCAACATGCTCAATACCGGCATCGGCTGGCACGAAGCCCGCGTGCCCACGATTGCCGGTGTCGTGCCGCGCGCCGCTTTCAGCTTCGTGACCCGTCGCATCAAGGCCGTCAGCCCGGTGCCGGTCATCGCGAGCAATCGCATCAACATGCCCGCAGTGGCAGAGGCCGTGCTGGCTAACGGCGATGCCGACGCGGTGTCGATGGCGCGGCCCTTGCTCGCCGATCCCGACTGGGTCAACAAGGCGGCTGCCGGCCGGGCGCGCAACATCAATACCTGTATCGCCTGCAACCAGGCGTGCCTCGACAAGGTGTTTCGTAACGAAAAGGCGACCTGCCTCGTCAACCCGCTGGCGGCGCGCGAAACCGAATTGCGTCTGACAGCGGTGGAACCGCGCGCCGCGCGCCGCATTGCGGTGGTCGGCGCAGGTCCGGCGGGCATGGCCTGCGCTGTGGCCCTGGCGCAGCGCGGACACGCCGTCACGCTCTACGAGCGCGAAGCCGAGGTCGGCGGCCAGTTTCGCTATGCCCGCGAAGTGCCGGGCAAGGAGGAGTTTTTCGAGACGCTGCGCTATTTCTCCGCGCAAATCGCCGATCTCGGCGTGCAACTGCGGTTGCGGACCAGCGCCACGGCGGATCTGCTGGCCGCCGAAAAATTCTCTGCGGTCGTGCTCGCCACGGGCGTGCGCGCCCGGCAACCCGCGATCCCGGGCATCGAGCACCCCAGGGTCATTACCTATCCGCAGTTGTTAGCCCGCGAGCGCCAGGCGGGTGCGAGTGTCGCTGTCGTCGGTGCGGGCGGC
>DAIQQI010000119.1:0-9030 GCA_036786925.1 Steroidobacteraceae bacterium | reverse complement strand
GCAGGTCACGGCCTCAGCCGCCAGCATCGGATCGCCTAACAACAACATCGCCGCCGCCTTCGCCTGGCCGATACGCTGCGGCAGCAGGCGACTGGAGGCAAACTCCGGCACCAGGCCGAGGTTGATGAAGGGCATTGAAATCCGCGCATCGTCGCTGAGGTAGACCAGGTCGCAGTGCAGCAGCAGCGTCGCGCCGATGCCGACCGCCGGCCCGATCACCGCAGCGATGACGGGCTTGCCGCAGCCGAGCAGCGCGCGCATGAAATCGAACACCGGCGCGTTCAGCTCGCCCGAGCCCGCCTGCGGCGGGCTGTTCATGAAATCCTCGAGGTCATTGCCGGCGGTGAAGATGCCGCCGGCCCCGGTCAGTACGACCGCACGGACCCTGGGATTGGTGTCGGCATCGACCAGCGCCGCGGCGAGCGACGCGTACATCTGGGCCGTGAGCGCATTGCGGCGCTCCGGGCGCGCAATGCTGAGTGTCATGACGCTGTCGCGCACATCCTGCAAAACTGTCACCAGCACTTCTCCCTAACGAACATAGACCAGCAAGCGGCCCTTGTACGCATCATCCTGTGCCGTCGCCGCACAATCAAGGCGTTCTTCCCGGCATGTAAAACCGTAGGAACTCATGCGACGGTTGAACGGCCCGCGATTGCCGCGATCCGGATCGACGATCCAGATTTCCGCCACCGGGCGCGCGTTGCATTCGATCATCGCCGCCAGGTCGCCGTCGACGTCGCGCTCATACAGCACATCGCTGCCGACAATGAGATCAAAGCCCCTGGCGAGCGGCGCGAGCGGACCGGCGGCGCGACTCCAGTTCGCGAACCGGTATTTCATCGGCAGCAGTTTGTTCAGCTGCAGGTTGTGGCGCAGGAAGCCTGCAGTCAGCGGATGCCGATCGCTCGCCGTGACATCCGCGCCACGCCGGTGCGCGACCAGACTGGGCAACGCTAGGCCGCAGCCGATTTCAAGAATGCGCTCGTTTGCCCTCAGGACCCGGGCGGCCATGCGGGCCGCGAGTCGCGCCGCCGACGGCCACAGCAGACCAAACAACGGCCAGGTCGCCGAAGAGATGCCCAGGCCTTCGGCCTGGCCGGCGGGATCATAGTATTGCTGCCGATCTAACAACGAGCGGATTTCAAGGTTCGCGACGCCGGCCACCGCGATGCTTTCCTGCTTGGTCAGAAAGTGGCGCGCGCTCAATCCTGTTCTGCCGCGCCGATCGTCAACGCAATGTCGCCCACGCCCGCGATCGATCCCGCCATTTGATCGCCCGGGTTGACCGCACCCACGCCTTCCGGCGTGCCCGTGTAGATGATGTCGCCGGGGCCGAGGTGATAGAACTTCGACAGGTCCGCGACGATTGCCGCGACGGGATGTATCAGCAAGGTCAGGTCGGAGGATTGGCGCTGCACGCCATTGACGCGCAGCTCGATGCGCCCGCTCACCGGGTGACCGCACTCGCTTGCCGGCACAATCGGCGCAAGCACCGCCGCGGATTCGAAATCCTTGCCAAGATCCCACGGACGTTTCTGGTCGCGCGCCGCGTACTGCAGGTCACGCCGCGTCATGTCGAGCCCGCAGGCATAGCCATAAATCGCCTGCGTGGCCTGATCTGCCGCAATCCGGAACGCGGGCGCGCCCATCGCGATCACCAGTTCCATTTCATAGTGAAAATTGCGCGTGCCGGGCGGATAGGCGATGACCGCGCCCGAGGGCGCATAGTCATGCGCCGACTTGGTGAAATAAAACGGCGCCTCGCGGTCCACCGTCGCCCCCATTTCCTTCGCGTGGGCTTCATAGTTGCGGCCGACGCAGAAAATGCGGCGCAGGGGATAGAGCGCACCTGTTCCCCGGACGGGTACCGCCACGGGCGCCGGAGGCGGAAAAAGATACTGGGTCACTGACAAGGTCCGATGTGCATCACTGGATGGAAATTATGCGCGCTCTGCCCCGCCGGCGTCGACATCGGCGTCGTGTTAGGTTACAAGAGGCATATTCGCCCTGACAGCTGGAGATAGCCCCGTGCGATACCCGCGTCGATCGATCCTCAAAGCGGCTGCCGCGCTGGCCGGCACTGCGGCCGTCGAGCTCAAGGTACGCGTCCTGGCCGCGAGCCGCGAGCGCTCCTGGGATCTCATTGTCGTCGGCGGTGGCAACGCTGGACTTCCCGCGGCGATATTCGCCGCGCAGCGCGGCGCACGGGTGCTGATCATCGACACGGCTGCGCAACTGGGTGGCACGCTGCATCTGTCCACCGGCCAGATGAGCGCCGCAGGCACCAAGCTGCAGAAATCCAAGGGCTTCGCCGATAGCCCGCAGTCGCACTACGACGATGTCATGCGCATCAGCGGCAACACCGCCGATCCGCAGCTGCTGCGACTCGCCGTCGACAACGCTGCGCCGGCGTTTGACTGGCTGACCGACCATGGGTTCACGGCGCTGCCGGAACATCCCATCACCGGTACCACACACGATCCGTATTCCCACGCCCGCTACGCGTGGGGCAAGGACGGCGGCCGCTCGATTCTGAAAGTGCTGCTCGAACAGCTGCAGCCACACCTGGACACCGGCCGGGTGCAAACGCTGCTGCAGACCGAGGTCACGCGCCTGCTGCAGGCGCGCGATGGCAGCGTGCGCGGCGTCGAAACCCAGGACCTCGATGAGGAAAAGATCCAACACCTGGCGCGTTACACGGTGCTGACCTGCGGCGGCTATACCGACAATCGCGCGCTGTTCGAGAAATACGAAGGCCACCGCAGCTATTCGCAGGCCACCTACCCGTTCAGCCAGGGCGCGGGCTATACGCTCGGTGAAGCCGCCGGCGGCTACATCCGCGGCGGCCAGAACCACACGCCCTTGTTCGGCGCCGTGTTAGCCAACGACGACTATCCGTCGCCGATGCGCGCGATGGTGCGGCATTTCCCACCCGATCGCCCGCCCTGGGAGATTTTCGTCAACACCGCCGGCCAGCGCTTCTTGCGCGAGGACGTGCCGAGCCATACGAGCTATGAGCATGCGTTAGGCGCGCAGCCGGACGAACGCTGCTGGGTGGTCTTTGACGATGCGATCCTGAATACGGCGCCGCGGCTCGCGATGGGATTCGGCGTACGCTACTCGCAGCAGGACCTGCGCAAGTTGTTCGACGACGGCACACCGCATTTTTACCGCGCCGACAGCATCGCGGAGCTCGCGGCGAAAGCCGGCGTCGACGCAGGCGGTCTCAGCGCGACGATTGCAGACTACAACCGCGGGCAGGCCTCGGGCCAGGATACGCTCGGCCGCCAGTACCTGCCGCTGCCCATTGCCCGGGCGCCCTACTACGCCATTCGCCTGCAGAGCTGGAACCTCACGAGCTATGCCGGTCTCGCGGTCGACCGGAAGTTGCGCGTCATCCGTCCCGGCGGCAAACCCATCGGCAACCTCTATGCCGCCGGCGAGTTGTTAGGCATGGGGCAGCTGATGGGGCATGCGGTCTGCGGCGGCATGGCGGTCACGCCGGCGCTGGCGCTGGGCCGGCTGTTAGGCCGGGAAATCCTGCGGCTTTAGCAGGCAGCCGCGCGCTAGCCAGCGGGCGTCGCGCCGGGCCGGAAGCGCGCGTGGATCGCCAGCAGCTTTTTCACGCCTTCGGCGACATGCGTACAGGACAGCGTCGCCCCGGAAACGATGGTGGCCGCTTCCGTGGGCGCCCACCTGCCCTCTGAGCGCCCGACCAGCTGGCCGCGCCACGCCGGCGTGTAGTGATCGCAATAGCCTTCGGCGCACACCAGCACCTCGATCCCTAACAACTTGCCATCGTCGCTGACCGCGGCGAGATAGGTGACGATATCGTTGAGGCCCCACACCTGGTCGAGATACAGCCAGCCGCCGCCCTCGACCTTCCAGGCCTTGAATGCCGGCCGCATCGCCGGCACGCGATAATCCGCTTTCAGGCGGGAAAACTGCTGCGGCGTCAGCTTGAAATCCGCCGGCGTCAGTTTTCGGCCCGGGTAGAGCTTTTGCGCCGCCTGCTCGAACGACTGCAGGTCGAGCGCGTGCGCAGCTGGCACAGCCGCCAACAGCGCGGCGGGCAACAAACGCAGCAGTGCGCTCGCCGCCCGCGGCCGGCGCAGCTTGCGGGTCGCTCGCGCCATCAGGCCTGTTTGATGGCGTGCCGGATACCAAAACCCGGCAATGCGGGCTTGGCACCCTTCACCATCTCGAAGCCGCGCTGCGCAATTTCGTCGGTGAAGTTGAGGCTGTGGTACTCGAGGCTCCACACCTCGTTGTTCCAGCGGTGATCCCACCAGCGACCGAACATCGAGCGCGGCGGCGACTTGGCGCCGCCCGAGTTGAAATCGATCGGGTAGTAAACGCCACCGGCGCGGGTTACGCGACGCGCTTCGTCAATGACTTGCCGCGTCTTCACCTGCGGCAGTTCATGGTGAATGATGTAGCTGGTGACGATGTCAAAATAGTTGTCCGGGAATTTGGTGTCTTCCGCCAGCCGCTGCGCGAAATTCGCGCCGACGCCCAAACGGCGCGAGCGCATGTGCGCATAACGGACCATCGGGCCACCGACATCGATGCCCCATACTTCCGCATCCGGGAAACGCTCCTTGAGCGCCACCGTCAACTGCCCCGAGCCGCAACCCATATCGAGAATCCGCTTCACCTTGCCATCAGCGGGCAACGGCAAGCGCTCGGCCGTGCCCTTGTGCACCTGGTCCTGCTCGTTATGGCCGATGACCGCGATATAGAAGCTGTTCGTGCCGTAATGATAGATGTGACCGGCAAACGGGTCGCCGACATAGCCACCCGGCTGGATGTGAATCTCATGCCGCGTGTAGTCCGGGATGGTCATGTTAGGCGCCAGTTCCAGTGTGCCCGGGCCGGACTTGTCGGCCGCTTCCATCTCCGAGAGGTAGTGGTCTTCGTACTTGTGGAAATGATCGCGCAGCGTCTTCCAGGTGATCTGCTGGTTGGCGAGCCAGGTGCGCGAGGTGAGCGTGATGGCCGGATCTTTTTCCGCGAGCGCTGCGACGTCCTCCGGGCCCATGGGTGTTGCGGGATCAATGCCCTCGCGCTCGAGCAGACGGTCAAAGGCCTCCATCGATGCCTTGCGGATCATCTTGCCATGCAGCAGGCGAAACCCGAGCGTGAAGTCCTGCAGGCTTTCAAGATCGAGGGTCGCGAGGCGAGCGAGCCGCCCATCGGCGCCGCGTGGCAGGCCGACCGGCAGTCCGCCGGCAACGGCGAGTGATTGCGTAGCCGCGGCTTGCACGCCGACGGTCTTGACGAGCGCGAGTGACGCGGCAGCGGCACCAAATAACTGACGACGAGCGATCATGACGGGGTCTCCTGTGGGCCTCTGAAGCTAACGCTTATCGAAATCGGTCGAGAAATTCTTGTATCCCTGGTTGGCCATCGGGCCCATGACCAGCTCGATGTACCGGTCGCGTTCTGCTTCCCATTCCTTGGTCTGCTCGGCGGTCGGCACGAACTTCTCGATCTTATCCTGCGTGATGCCCTGCTTCGCGAGCACCGCCTCCAGCACCCTGAGCCGGCGCTTGGTCGACCACATCTCGGCACTCATGGCGATCATGCAGCTAACAACGTTGTCGAGCACCGGGTTACCGAGGAAGGTGCTGTTGGTCACATCGGACGGTATCGCTTCGGCAGCGTAGGTCGGACGTTTTGACTCGGGTGTTGCCACTTGAATTCCTCCTGCGGACAATGCAGGCCGAACATTAGCAGGAGCCTGTCATTTCATCACCCCCGAACCGGCGGACTGTCCACAGGGAAGCCCCCTGGGTGCACCGGACTCAGCCGTGGCTCGGGACCCTCGTGACCCTGGGCGTTCAGGGCGCCTCGGCGCGCCAGTGCGATGACTTCTTCAGGCGCGCGTTCGCAGTCATCGCCGCAGTCCATGATTTGATGAGTTTTCACGATCCCCGCAGCGACGTTAGCCGCCTGAACCGCGAGGCCTGGCGGCGGCCGGTCGCGGTCGACCCCCGGACGCTCACGGTGCTGCGGCTGGCCCGGCGGATCTCCGTGGCGTCTGCAGGGGTTTTTGACATTACGGTCGCATCTGCGCTGGTCAACAGCGGTTTCCTGCCGCGACCGGCCAGCGCTACCGAGCCGGATCCGAATGCAAGCTGGCGCGATATCACGCTGCAAAAGGACGGTCGCGTGCGTTTCCGCAAGCCGCTGTGGATTGATCTGGGCGGCATTGCCAAAGGCTTCGCGGTCGACGCCGCCCTCCTTTGCCGGCCGCGGTCGCGGCAGGCGCGCATCTCGATCAACGCCGGTGGCGATCTGCGCGTAGCCGGGCCCGGTCGCACCGAAGTACTGCTGAATGTGGCGGGGCAGACCCTGAGGCGGGTGCCGCTCGTGGCGCTAACAAATCGGGCGCTCGCCAGCAGCTACGGCCAGCCCGCGCGTCGCTGGCGCAATCGGGCCTGGGTATCACCGCACCTCAATGGCGCAACGCACCGCAATCTGTCAATCACCCGATTCGTGTCGGTGGTGGCGCGGCGCTGCGCCATCGCTGACGCGCTGACCAAAGTGGTGCTGGCGCGCGGAACCGCCGCCGCGCCCGTATTGCGCAGATTCAAGGCGCAGGCATTCGTTCATAATCCGGCGCGCGGCTGGCAAGGGATCGGCAAGGCACGATGAGCACACCACGAATTCGCAAAGGCGCTGGCGCACTGCCCACCTGGCAACGGCGCAGCATCTACATCGTCAGCGCGGCGGTCTGGTTGACAGGCGCGGTCTGGCTGATTTTCAAGTATTTCGTTACGGTGACCGACGAATTCGGCTTTCAAAATCCACATCCGCAGCAGCCGCTGTGGATGATCGCGCATGCGGCGGTCTCATTGTTAGGACTGTGGCTGTTCGGCCTGCTGTGGCATCACCACATCGCGCGCGGCTGGGAAGCCCGGCTGCGACGTTCGACCGGCGGCACGCTGTTTGGCCTCATCGCCTGGCTCGCGCTCACCGGTTGCGCGCTCTACTACATCGGCAACGATACGGCGCGCTCCTGGACCAGTCTTGCGCACTGGACGATCGGCCTCGGCGCGCTAGGCGCTTTCCTGCTGCACGACCGGCGTTGAGGTCAGTGCGCGGCGACCGTACGATTGACCGGCAAGTCGAGCCGGCCGCGGTCAATTTCCACACCGCCCTTCCAGACTCTTTGCACGGTACGGACGTTGCGGATATCGGCAACCGGGTCCGCGGCTAACAACACGAGATCCGCAAACTTGCCGGGCTCGATGGAACCCATGTCGCGCTCACGGCCCAGAAAGATCGCGCCATTCAGCGTGCCAATGCGGATCGCATCGATTGGGCTGATGCCCGACTCCACGACCAGCTCGATTTCGCGCAGCAGCGCCGGCGCAAAGGTCCGGTCGGTTGCCAGCACCAGCAGACCGCCGCCGTCGTGGATGGCCTTGATGTTGCGCTTCACGTAGGGCAGCAGCACCTGGAACCAGCCAGGCCAGCCAAGCTTGAGATACCGGCCGCGCGCGATCTCGCGCACCGCATACTCGCGCGGATCGAGCACGGCGCGGTACTCGGGCGTATTCAGAAAATCGATGCCGCGATCCATCTGCGAGATTTCATCGAACACTGACATCGAGGTTTGCATCGGGATGCGCTTGTCCGCAGCCAGGCGGATGAATTCCTGCGAGACCACGCCGACCGAGGGAATGTGCGCCATCGTGTCGATGCCCGCCTCGATCGCATCGCGCGCCATGCGTTCGTTAGAGATATGCACGGTGGTGCGAATGCCGTGCGCATGCAGATAGGCAATCTCCTTCGCCATCAGATCCCTGGGCAGCGCCGGGATCAGCGGGTTCGGACCGACGCCGTGCGCCTCGTAGGTGATTTTCTGCAGATCGGGCTTACGGGCAATCTGCAGGTCCAGGTCCTTGATCGTGTCGGGCCAGTCGCGCACGCCGATGCCGGCATAGCCGACGCTCCAGCTGCCGGGATAGGTCAGCAACTGGCCGGTTGCAAAAATACGCGGCGCGACGATCTCGCCCGCACGTTCGCGCTCGCGCAGCGGCAGGATGAAATCGGGATTATTGCCGGCGTCATAGACGCTGGTGATGCCGTAATACAAAAAGCCCTGCAGCGTGCTGACACCCACGTCAAAGTCCAGTGGCTTGGCAGATTGCGCACTGGTGTCTTTCCAGGCGCCGCCGCCGAGCAGATGGATGTGCATGTCCATCAGCCCGGGAATGAGGTAGCGCCCGCGCCCATCGACGCGCTGGGTGCGCCAAGGCAGACGCATGCCTGCGGCGCCTACCGCCTTGATCCTCCCGGCAACGACCAGCACGGTGCTGTCTGGCCTGGCCGCCGCACCCGTGCCATCGATCAAGGTGACATGTTCGATGGCGAATGTTGCCGGCGGCATGGCGCCGCGCGCTGCCAGCGCCGGTGCAGCAGCTAACGTCAGAACGGCCAGAGCTGCGACCAGCGTTGGCCCCGGCGTTTTCATCGGCATCGATGACTGCATAAAAAAACCTCGCTGAGCTAACAGTTCCCCGACACCTGGCGTAGCAGCGCCGCGCAGTCCGCCGGCGGCGCATCGCCGCGCCAGGCCACGTGACCGTCAGGACGCACTAACACCAGCTTGCGCTCCAGCAACGCGACGAGCGCCGGTTGCTGGACGACCCGGATTTCAAATGGCAAGCCGAGGGCGCGCGCGGCATCCGTCCAGGGCGCACCGGCGTCGGCCTGCGTTGCAGCGAGCAGCACGAAGTGCCTGCCGAGCCAATCCAGCGTCGACTCGCCATGCACGGTCTGGTTGGCACCCGTCCACGCATGCGGCAGGCGCGACCCGGGCCAGGTCGACGGCACCACCTGCATGAAATCGTCCGGCGGCTCCGGAGATCCGTCCGCGACCACGATCGGCGAGTCGATGTAGCGATAGCCGAGGTGGGTGCCGGCGGAATTGAACTGCCGCGCCATCCAGCGGATCTTGCCGCTGAGCCGCGCCCGCGCAGCCGCGCCGCGCGCCGACTCCTCGTCGATCTCCGG
>DAIQQI010000118.1:0-9035 GCA_036786925.1 Steroidobacteraceae bacterium | reverse complement strand
CCTCTCCACATGTCCCGGCACCGGCCTGTCGTCATCGTGGCTCCTGTGACCGTGGGCGAGCCAGGTCTCCAAGTGCTGCTGGACGCAGCAAAAGACCACGCTCTGGCACGGGCAGCGTGGCCGCACGCGCCGCCAGCTCGCCGTAGGTGAGGCGCCGCATCGATGCTGCGTGAACCACGGTTCCGGCCGCGGTGCTGCACTCGACGGCCGGCACGTTCCAACTGTTAGCTGCGGCCGTGACCAACATCGCGCGCGCCGTTGCACCGCAGACTCGCAGCGCGTCCCAGCTGGCGGGCGTTGAGCGCGAGCCGCCGACGGTCTGTGAGCCGTAGATGGCCGAGTTGGCGGGCGCCTGCTCCACGGTGACGCGGGACCAGTCGGCGTCCAGCTCATCGGCAATGGTCATCGCCGCCGAGGTCTTGATGCCCTGTCCCATGTCGGGTCGCGCCGCCAGGATGCGAATCGAACCATCGGGATCGATGCGAATGAAAACCGAGGGTGAGAGAACAGTCGCTGGCGGCGGATTGGCGGGTACGGTCTGTGCGCGCGCCCACTCGTTCGGGATGCCGAAAGTCGCAACCAGCAGGTAACCGCCTGCGGTTGAAGCGGTTGCCCGAAGAAAATCGCGACGCGTACCAGACATGTCGGGCCAGTATAAAGTAACCCGCTTATGGCAGCACACCCGGCTGGTCGCGCCGGACCGCTCGCGACCCTGACGATCGCGACCGACGCCCTGGCGCCGCTGCGCCTGTTCCTGGAAACCGGCCACGGCCTGCAGTGTCACGGTCCCGTAGCGGTAGACGACTCAACCCGCCGCGCGCGCGCCGCGCTGTGGCAGCTCCCGGAGGATGTCGGCTATCTCGAGTATCACTTTGTCCGCGCCGGGATCAAGGACGCCGCCTGCATCCGCGTGCTGCTGTTAGATCAACCCAGTGAACCCTGGCGCGGGAGCTGGGAACCAGCCGTCTACGGGCCCTATACTATCGGCTTTCCTAACATCGTGCAGGAGTCGCTGGACGCGAGACTTCGTTTGTTAGGATTCGGGGCGCGCAACCCGCTGGAACGGACGCTGTTCCGGCATCCGGACGGCCGCAGCTGGGAAATCCTGGAGTCGCTCGCCACCGCGCCGGAATTCGTTGCGGCGGTCGGCATCGCGCGCGGCGCCGGCAATCCGCCGATCTCGCCGGTTGATGCCCGGGGTTTGGGCGGTCCCGCATACTCCATGTGTGTCGTCGAAGACACGGACCGCATGGCCGGGTTCATGCGGGATGCGCTGGGATTCGAAATCCGCAATCGCCGCCGCCAGACGTCCGCGGGCCGCCGGGGCGCGATGAACACACCGGATGGCACGCAGTTTGAAATCGCGCAGGCCTACCCTCCATTTGGCGCACACGGCTTCCTGATCCTGCTGCAGTTCATCAATCTGCCGGTGGCAGAGCCGCCACGGCCGCCGCGGCTGCCGGCGACCGGTCTGGTGATGTACAGCTTTCCGGTCGATGACATTGACGCCGTGCTGCATCGGGCCGCGGCCGCGGGCGCACGGGAAATCCGCGGGCCGGTATTGGTTGCGGATCCGCGCCACGGTGCGGTGCTGCATGCCAGTTTTCTGGCGCCCGGCGGCATTGCGTTCGAATTGTTTCAGCCTCAACATTGAGCAAATGCTGATCAATAACTGGTATGTGGCGGCCTACGCCCATGATGTAACCGCGACCAAGCCGTTAGGCGTGCGGATGCTGGGCTGCGACTTCGTGCTGTATCGCGACGCGGCCGGCGGGGCCGTCTGCATGTCCAATGTCTGCGTGCATCGCGGCGCCGCGTTGGCCAATGGCCAGATCGTCGCCGGCAACGTCGAATGCCCGTATCACGGCTGGCAGTTTGGCAGCACGGGCCACTGCATGAAGATACCGGCGCTGGGCGATGAGGCGGCCATCCCCAGGCGCGCACGCATCGACAGCTATCCGACGCTGGAGAAATACGGCTGGGTGTGGGTATTTCTCGGCGATCTGCCGGAGGCTGAGCGGCCGCAGATTCCGGATCTGTTTCCCGAGTATGAAATGCCGGACCAGTGGCGGCTGATTCATTACCAGGGCGAGGGCAACGTCAACTGGGCGCGTTTCGAGGAAAACTCGCTCGATACCGCGCACATCAATTTCGTCCATCCGACGTTTGGCACGCGCCGGACGCCGCGCGTGCACGTGGTGCCGATCACGCCGACCGAACATGGCGCCAAGGTCCAGCGCGTCAGGCCGGCGCCGAAGGTGGAGCAGAAAACCGGCGAGATGGCCAAGATCCTGAATCCGGATCGCGGCTTCACGGCGGTGTCGGTCGAGTTCAGCCTCATCGGCGTCTGCCATCGCATCCAGCCGGTGTTCCAGGAAGGCATGTCGATCGTGACGTTCTCGGTCAAGGTGCCGATCGACGCGACCAGCACCCGCACCTTCGGCATCCAGGCGCGCAATTTTCTGTTAGATCCCGGCGAGGACAAGGACCGCCACGCGATGATCCTCAAGGCATTGAATGAAGACCTCGCGGTCGTCACCCGGATTGAGCCCAAGCTGCCACCGCGCACCGCAGCGGAGGAGTTCCTGACCGAAACCGACGGCATGGAATTCCAGTTCCGGCAGCGCGTGCGCGACTGGGCGCGGCGCGGCCATGAAATCGACGTGGAAAAAATGCAGAGCGAGCGCCTGCGCCGGGTGCTGGTCATTCCTTCGCCGCAGCGGCGCTCCGATCCCGGCAATTGGGTGCACAAGGCCGTGCCCCTGGTGCCGCCGGGCGATCTCGAGGCGCCGGTCGCAAGCCTGTCGCGGGTGTAGCGCGCCTGTGAGTCTCAAGATCTCGGGTTGTGTGATTGCCTATAACGAGGAGGACTGCATCCAGCCCTGCCTGCGATCGCTGGCACTGGTCGCTGATGAACTGCTGGTGGTGGATTCACACTCCACCGATCGCACGCACCAGCTGGCCGCCGAATGTGGCGCACGGGTAATCGAGCGGGACTGGCCCGGTTATCGCTCGCAGCGGCAGTTTGCGCACCAGGCCGCCAGCCACGACTGGATCATCATGCTGGACGCGGATGAAGAATTATCACCGGAGCTCGCGGCGGAAATCCGGCAGCTGAAACAGCCGGGCGCCGCGACGGCCGCGGCTTACTCGATTCCATTTGCATCGCGTTACTTTGGAAAATACCTGCGCTTCGGCGATGCCGGCCGCGAGCATCACGTGCGCCTGTTCGACCGTCGCCGTGCGGCCATGGGTGGCTTTGAGATCCACGAGAAGATCGTTGCCAAAGGCTCCGTCGGCAGCCTGCGTGGCCGGATCCTCCACGACTCCTACCGCAGTCTCGATGATCAGACCGAAAAACTGACACAGTACGCGGCCTTGATGGCACAGCACATGCACGCCGCCGGCAGGCGCGGACGGGTAACGCAGATTCTTTTCAATCCGGCCTGGCGTTTCCTGCGCGCGTACTTCCTGCGGCTCGGTTTCCTCGACGGCTGGCGCGGCCTCGTGATGGCTTTGCAGGACTCCAACTACGTGCGGCAGAAATACCTGCGGCTCTACGTGCTGTCGCGCGCCAGCCGCTAGAGAAACTTGTCCAGCCGCCGGAACAGGTCGGCGCGGTCCACCAGGTCGGTCAGCCAGTCGAGCTGGTCCGTTTCCAGCGTGATCACCGGCGACAGCCGGTACTTGTCGAACCACTGGTAGTAGAGGCGATTGAGCCGCGACAGGTAATTGGCCGGGATGGCCTGCTCCATCGCGCGGCCGCGTGCCCGAATGCGCTTGCGCAGCGTGCGCACCGGACAACGCAGCTGAATCATGAGGTCGGGCGGGCGTACGCTCGCGGCGATCGACTGGTACAGCTCCCAGTAGACGCCGAAGTCGCGGCGATCGATGAATCGCTGCAGATGCAGGTTGCGGGCGAAGATTTCCGCGTCTTCATACAGGGTGCGATCCTGGATCACCGGTTGCGGATGGTTCTGCAGCTCGAGGTGCAGGCGGAACTTGCGCGTCAGGAAGAACATCTGCGAGCGATACGCCCAGCGCTTCATGTCCTGGTAGAAGTCCGCCAGGTACGGATTGGCGTCGTTAGGCTCGAAGAACGGCTGCAAGCCGTAGCGTCGGCACAGGAATTCTGTTAGCTCGGTCTTGCCGGCGCCGATATTTCCGGCGACCGCGACGAATTTCGGGGTGGACACCCGGCGACACTAACAGCAGTGACCGGAGGCCGCAAATGGACGTCGCCGGGCTTTCGCCACGGCCCCGGGCGCGCTATCGTGGCCGCCTCCGCCCATTGCTTTCAGAACGAGTGAGCCGCCATGATCAAGACGCTGATCGGATATACGCTGGTGCCCGGGATCACGCCGCAGGAATACGACGAGTGGCTGTGGAAAATACACACGCCCGATTTGTTAGCCAATCCGCATCTCGACAAGATTGTCTACAACACCGTGCTGAAGCCCGTGGAATCGGCCAGCGGCAATACCATGCGGCTGCCGCAGAGCCTGCCGCTGTACCGCATCGCCGAAATGCATTTCCGTGACATGGCGGCCTACGAAGCCTACCGCGCCTGGTTCCAGGAGCATCCGCTGCCGCCGGAGCGCGGCCCGGCCGGCCGCACCGATTTCAAGTTCTATCTGTTAGCTGAGGTGGCCGAGGCGACGCGCTAGCTCGGGGACACGCCGCGGTCGCGCAGCAGGCGGCGCAGGATCTTGCCGGATGGCGACTTCGGGATCGCAGCCACGAATTCCACCGCGTGAATCTGCTTGTAGGTCGCGACATGCCCGGCAACGAACGCGCGCAGGGCATCCGCGGCTGCGGTCGCGCCCGCTTTGCGGACGATGAAGGCCTTGGGCAGCTCGCCCGCTTCGGCGTCCGGCATGCCGATGACAGCGGCGTCGGCAACCTCCGGATGCGTCAGCAGCAGCGCTTCGAGTTCCGCGGGCGCGACCTGGAATCCCTTGTACTTGATGAGCTCCTTGAGCCGGTCAACGATGTAGAAATTGCCATCATCATCGACGCGCGCGACATCGCCGGTATGCAGCCAGCCGTCGGTATCGATGGTTGCGGCGGTTGCCGCGGGATTATTCAGGTAACCCTTCATGACTATCGGGCCGCGCACCCAGAGTTCACCGCTCGCGCCATTGGTTGCGTCGCGGCCGGTTTCGGGATCGACCAGGCGCGCTTCGGTGTTGGGCGCCAGCTGACCCACAGAGCCCGCGGGCGTTGCGCCGACAACCGACAGGTGTGAGACCGGGCTCAACTCGGTCATGCCATAGCCCTGGATGATCGGCACCTTGATGCGCGCCTGCGCTTCGGCTGCGACGTCCGCACCGAGCGGCGCGGCGCCCGACATCATCAATCGCAGCGATGACAGATCGAATTTTTCGACCAGCGGGTGTTTCGCCAGCGCTAACACAACCGGCGGGACGACAAATGCAATCGTGACCTTGTAGCGCTGGATGGCATCGAGAAACGCCGCGAGATCAAAGCGCGGCATCGTTACCAGGGTTGCGCCGATGCGCAGGCCCAGGTTCATGATCACCTGCATGCCGTAGATATGAAAGAACGGCAGCACCGCGATGAAAACGTCCTGCGGCCGCAATGGCATGCAGGCTTCAATTTGCGCGATATTGCCTGCGCAATTGCGGTGTGTTAGCACCACGCCCTTGGACAGTCCCGTGGTGCCGCTGGAATAGGGCAGAGCCACAATATCGTCCGGCATGACCGGAACCTGGCCCAGGGGCTCGGCGGAGAGCGCCGCAAAGGACTCGCCGCCCGGTCCGTCGAAACAGAACACAGGGCAATTGCCGACCTGCTGTGCCGCGGCACGCGCGACCTCGGCAGCCGCACGGTCGCAGATCAGCCAGCGCGCTCCGGAATCACGCAGTTGGTGCACGACTTCTTCGATCTTGTACGCCGGGTTGATGGTCGTTGCCGCGCCGCCCGCCAGCGCCGCAGCATGAAAGGCAATGCCATAGTCAGCGCAATTGGCAGCCAGAATGCCGAGCACCGAGCCATGCCTGAAACCGCGCGCGGCGAGGCCGCCCGCCGTGCGTTCCACGGCCGCCCAGGTCGCGCCGTAACTCAGCGTCTTGCCCGTCAGAGGTTCGATGAAAGCCAGGCGGTCGGCATGTCGCGCCCGATGTTCAAAGACATAACGTGTTAGCGGGCCATCAGGGAGGCGCAATTGCGGTCGCGGCGACTTATAGATCATGTCCGGACACCATCTTTTGTTGGCATTTGGCGATGCATTTACTAGTATCGCTATTGAGGCGCGTACGCAATCGTTGCGCCCCAGCAACAATAGTATCGCGATAGGGGAAAGACCATGCAAATTCGTCGTTCGGGCGTCATCCGCGCCGCTGTCCTGTTATTGGCCGGCGTGACCCTAACAACCGGCGTGTTCGCCGCAGAAATCGAGGAGGTCACGGTCACCGCCCGTAAGCGTGTGGAGAACCTGCAGGACATCCCGATGGTGATCACGGCCATTTCGGCCGAAGCCATTGAGCGCAAGGGCATCAATGATCTCGCGGATATTGCCAAGTACTCCTCGGGCGTGATGCTGGATGAAGGCTTCAACAAACAGGACACCCGCGTGGTGATCCGCGGCCTGTCGCCGACGCGCGGCCGCCAGAACGTCGCGATCCTGCTGGACGACGTCGATATTTCCTCGCTCGCGCAGGCGACGGCCGGCGGCTCATTCGTCATCAATCCCCGCCTGATGGATGTGGAGCGCATCGAAATCGTCAAGGGCCCGCATTCCGCGTTGTTCGGCCGTTCGGCCTTCAACGGCGCGATCCATTACATCACCAGGAAACCCGGTGAAGAATTCGCCGCCAATGCACAGCTGGACGTCGGTACCTACAGCAAGTTTGAAGGCCGCGGCAGCATCAGCGGGTCGCTGATCCAGGACAAGCTAACAGGCGGCCTGAACGTGTCGGCCTGGGGCGCGGATGGTTTCTACACGAGTTCCGTGACCGGCCGCAGCCTCGGTGGCGGCACCGGCTGGGGCGCGGCGGCTGCCTTGCGCTTCACGCCGACTGACAACCTCAGTTTCAACCTGCGCACCGAAGTGTCGGAAGATCGTTACGAGCCAGAAGCCGCAACGGTCAAAAGACCCTCGCTGGTTGCGTTACCGAGCTCCGTGCTGGTGCCCGTCAACGGTTTGGGAGCAGTTATTGGCGCTGCCAATGCCTTGAATCCCGCCAACGCTTTTTTCCCGCAGACGGTGGGCAGCCTGGGCAGTGCGCGCGACTTCCCGAATCCTGCGCCGAGCCGCAACCCGCGGACCGGCACCGACTACCCGGGATCCAACCGCGACATCTCGCGCACCATTCTGCGCGGCGATTGGGATTTTGGCCCGGTGATGCTGTCGTCGATCTCGGGATACGGTGATAACAAGACCTTCCAGTTCAACGACGCGCTGGCCGTCGGCGACTTTACCAATCCGCTGGTCAATGGCGGCCAGGAAACCTATTTCGATACCAAGATCACGACCATCAGCGAAGAAATCCGCCTGCAGTCCCAGTCGGAAGGTCGATTCAACTGGACGATCGGTGGCCTCTACTGGACCGAGGAACTGGAGCAGATCAATCGCGCACTGCGTTGCGCTTCGGCCGGTGGCGATTGCGCCCGCGTGTTCCAGTCGGTCGGCAGCGCTGCCAGAACACCGGAAGATTTCACGCGCCGCAACACCTACCACTCATCGGTCTACGGTCTGGCGGATTTCAAGATCACCGACAGGCTGTCGGTCGGTCTCGAACTGCGTTCGACCAAGGAAAAGGAAAACACGCAGGCGCAGGGTGTGGTCGGTCCGGCTGCGCCTATTGGCTGCCCGAGCGTCACAGCTAACGGGCGCATTTTCGCAGCCAGCGGCATTGTCAGCTGCTCCGCGAATGCCCTGGGCACGGCGCCGGCCAGCCCGCAGAGTGCGGCGCAGTTGCTCGCGCAGCTGACAACGTCGACGCCGCGTTATGCGCAGGTCGAGTCGAGCTTTACGACGCCGCGCGTCTCTCTCGATTACAAATTTGCGCCCGGCAAGATGGCCTATGTGTCCTACGCCGAAGGCAAGAAGCCGGGTGGCCTGAGCCCGCTGACGGGTATCGCCAACCTCGCTGCTAACACCTACCTGCCTGAAGAGCTGGCGGCCTATGAAATCGGCGCCAAGACCAACTGGCTGGAAAACCGCCTGCAGTTGAACGCGGCGATCTACTACCAGGACTACTCCAAGAAGCAGGTCTCGATCACCTTCGTAGATCCGGGCACGGGCCAGTTGACGACGCAGGTCGTCAACGCGGCCTCGGCGTCCGTCAAAGGCTTCGAGTTCGAATTGAATGCGACCCCGACCGACAACTGGACCCTGACGGCCAGTTACACCTACAACGATGGCAAATACGACGATTTCACCGACATCCAGACCGGCGTGTCGGCGATCTCGCGCGCGATCGTCAACAATCCTAACGCCTGTACCGTCATCGTGGTCTCGGGCACCAATCGCTGTGCGATCAGCTATGCCGGCAACCGCCTGGACGGCGCCCCGAAGAGCAGCTTGCTGATGGGCACCGAGGTGCGCGGCAACTGGCGCGACGGCATGGACTGGTTCTTCAATCTCGATACCCGTTACCAGTCTGACCGCTTTACCAGCTTCGAGAACAGCCTGGTGATGGATGCCTACTGGCTGGCCGATGTTCGCCTCGGCCTCAAGTCCGGCAAGAAGTGGACGCTGACGGCCTACATCAACAACCTGTTTGATGACGACACCCTGAAGGCCAGCGCGGTCTACATCCAGGACTGGAACATTGCCTACGCCGCTGGCGCGGCAGGCACGGTGCGCACGCCGGTTGCAGCTCAGGCCCCGAGCGGCGCGCGTGCAGTGCTTCCGGATCGTCGCCAGCTCGGCCTGCGAGCGAGCTTCAGTTTTGGCGGTGACCAGCCCGCGCCGGTGGTCAAGCCTGCGGACTCTGACGGCGACGGCGTGACCGACGACATCGACCGTTGCCCCGGCACGCCGGCTGGCACCGCGGTGGATGCCTCGG
>DAIQQI010000403.1:0-2723 GCA_036786925.1 Steroidobacteraceae bacterium | reverse complement strand
GCGAATTGATGCCGACCACCTCGCCGCTCATGTTGAACAGCGGGCCGCCGGAATTACCCGGGTTGACGGCGACGTCGGTCTGGATAAACGGCACATAGTTACTGTCGCCGCTTGGCAGGCTGCGCGACACGCCACTGACGATGCCGGCCGTGACGCTGTTTTCGAAGCCGAAAGGCGAGCCGATCGCGACCACCCACTCGCCCGGACGCAGCTGCGCCGGGTTGCCGATCCTGACCGTCGGCAGGTTCTGCGCGTTGATCTTGAGCACCGCGACATCGGACCGCGTATCGATGCCGATGACCTTGGCGGAATACTCGCGCCGGTTGGTCATGCGTACGGTGACTTCCGACGCATCATCGACGACGTGGGCATTGGTCAGCACGTAGCCATCCGAGCTGACGATGAACCCGGATCCCTGGCCACGCGTGGGCGGAGTCGCACGTGGGCTGCGCGGCTGCTGGCCGCCAAAGCGGCGGAAGAATTCGTAGAACGGATCGTCCGGCGACAGGCCGGGAACGCCGCTGACCCGCTGCTGCTTGCCGACCACATCGACATTCACGACCGCAGCGCCGGCCTGCTCGACCAGTGCGCTGAAGTCCGGCAAACCACGCACCAGCGGCGCCGCCGGCGCGGTGCCGGTGGTCGCGGCGGGTGCGGCGGGTGCGGCCGCGACCAGCGGCGCGGCCTGCGTGTTAGCAGGCGCGGCGGCCGTGGATTCCCTGGGGGTGCAGGCGGTAAATGCCGCGACCAAAAGCACCGTGCCAAAAGCACGACTGATTAACGGATCTCGCAACATGGAAATTGACTCCATCCAAAGGCTATTTCGACCGTGCATCGCTAGACTCCCTGACCCTGCAAAAGTTCACGCCGTCGCCACCAGCCGCCAGCCAGCAGCATGGCGGCGCACAGACCCAGG
This sequence comes from Steroidobacteraceae bacterium, assembly GCA_036786925.1. Lineage (GTDB taxonomy): Bacteria > Pseudomonadota > Gammaproteobacteria > Steroidobacterales > Steroidobacteraceae > UBA964. Next base: position 1,807 of record DAIQQI010000403.1, on the reverse strand, counting down.
GGCCCAAAATTCCCGCTGCGCGCGAATGGCGTCAAGCCCTTGAGCGGCGTCAGTTTCGACCTCAGTACCGCGGGTTGAAACTCCGGAGCCCGAGCGACCACCGTTCCAAACGGATCGACCACCACGGACACGCCATCGTTGGCCGCGCGCACCAGGTAGCGCCGCGCCTCCATGGCGCGCAGTCGCGAGATCTGCAGGTGCTGATAACGGGCGCTGGATGCGCCGAACCATGCATCGTTAGTCACGTTGACGAGCGCCGTGGCTGTTGTGAGGGCCGGCAGCTGGGTCGCGGCATACGCATCTTCATAACAGACGCTGGCCGAAAGCAACAGCCCGGCAGCCGGCAGCGGCGCCTGCTGCGCCGCGCCGTGGGTAAAATCAGAATAAGGCAAACTCATGAGCCGCAGCCAGCTGCGGACAAACTTGGGCACTGGAAAGAATTCGGCGAACGGCACCAGATGGTGCTTGTCATACCAGCGCACACCGTCGTCCAGCGCCAGCACCGAGTTGTAATAGTTTTTTTCCTGATCATCGGCGCGCAGCGCACCCATCACGATGGCGGACCCGCGCGCCTGGGCCTCGTCATAAAGCGCGCTAAAATAACCGCCGAGATTGTTCACGAGGTCGGGCGCGGCGGCTTCGGGCCAGACGATGAGCGGCGTGCCAAAAGCGCTGACTGTGAGGTCGCGATAGCGTTTCAGAGTTGCGTCATGGTTCTCCGTCAGCCATTTCTCATCCTGCGGGATTGCACCCTGAATAATGGCCACGCCAACCTCGCGGCCGGCGACCGTGGACCAGGGGATCGGCGCCAGGAACTTCCCGGCGAGGAAAATAGCTGACACAAGCACCAGGGCCGCGATGCGGTGCCACAGCACTGGCCGTCCGACCACAAGCACCAAAGCACCTGCGATGACCAGGCACGCGAGCGTGATGCCATACATGCCGGCAACCGGCGCCAGGCCGGCGAGCGGCGAATCGGTCTGCGAATACCCGAGCGACAGCCACGAAAAGCCCGACAGCAGCCAGCCCCGTAACCATTCGACCATGGTCCAGAGCGCCGGCACCCACAGCAGCGCGAATATTGGCAGCGAGCGCATGCGCCAGCGGACCGCGACCCACCCTAACAAAGCCTGGTAGAGACTCATGATGGCGACCAGCGCCAGCATCAGCAGCAGCGCGAGCCAGATCGGCGCCTGGCCGAAACCGTGGATGCTGATATAGAGCCAGTAGGTACCAACGCCGAACTGGCCCGCGGCAAACCAGAACCCGCGCCATGCCGCAGCGCGTGGCGCGCAGTCGAGCCACAACGCCACCTGCACCGCAGGCAGCAGGCAGGCCAGCCACCAATAATCGAACGGCGCAAACGCCAGCGGCATCGCTGCGCCAGCGATCAGCGCCAGCAAACCGGCGCGCCAGCCTGTTAGGCGCTCCATCCTGCTCAGCCGGCAGACTCGCTGTCTTTGGGCAGCGAGATATCACGCGGTGCGAACAGGCGCAGCGTATCGACGCGCCGGCGATCGGCGCGCGCAACCTTGAATTCGAATCCCTCGATGGTCACGGCTTCGCCGCGGCGCGGCAGCCGGCCCAGCTGCTTGATGACCAGGCCGGCTATCGTGTCGAACTCGTCGTCCGCCAGCCTGGTCGAGAAATACTGGTTGAACTCCTCGATCGGGGTCGCGCCCCGCACCGAAAAATTGCGGGCATCCTCGCGCCGGATGTTGGTCTCGTCTTCCTCATCGAATTCGTCGTCGATCTCGCCGACGATCTGCTCCAGCGCATCCTCGATCGTGACCAGGCCGGATACGCC
>DAIQQI010000117.1:0-9058 GCA_036786925.1 Steroidobacteraceae bacterium | reverse complement strand
TGCGGATCTTCTACAAGGACGCCTTCGCCAAGCACGGCAAGCTGTTCGACGAGCTGGGCGTCAACGTCAACAACGGCATGGTGAATCTCTACGACAAGATCGCCAAGCTGCCGCAGTCGAAGCGCGAAGAGATCATGCGCGACCTGCACGCCTGCCTCGACAAGCGGCCCGAACTCGCGATGGTGGACTCCGCCAAGGGAATCACCAATTTCCACTCGCCGAGCGACATCATCGTTGATGCGTCGATGCCGGCGATGATACGGGCCGGCGGCAAGATGTACGGCGCGGACGGCCGGCTGAAGGACGTCAAGGCTGTGATCCCGGAAAGCACCTTCGCGCGCATCTACCAGGAGATCATCAATTTCTGCAAATGGCACGGGGCCTTCGACCCGAAGACCATGGGCACGGTGCCTAACGTCGGCCTGATGGCCCAGCAGGCCGAGGAGTACGGCTCGCACGACAAGACGTTCGAGATCTCCGAAGACGGCATCGCGAACATCACGGATCTCGACAGCGGCGAAGTGCTGCTGACGCAGAACGTCGAGCAGGGCGACATCTGGCGCATGTGCCAGGTCAAGGACGCTCCCGTCCGCGACTGGGTGAAGCTCGCAGTCACTCGCGCACGTAATTCCGGAATGCCAGCGGTGTTCTGGCTCGACACGTATCGTCCGCACGAAAACGAGCTGATCAAGAAGGTCAGGACCTACCTCAAGGACCACGACACAACCGGACTCGACATCCAGATCATGAGCCAGGTGCGCGCGATGCGCTACTCGCTAGAGCGCATTATCCGCGGCCTCGACACGATCTCGGTCACGGGCAACATCCTGCGCGACTATCTGACAGATCTGTTTCCGATCATGGAATTGGGCACCAGCGCGAAGATGCTATCGATCGTGCCGCTCATGGCCGGCGGCGGCATGTACGAGACCGGTGCGGGAGGCTCGGCGCCAAAGCACGTGCAACAGTTGCTGGAGGAAAATCACCTGCGCTGGGACTCGCTCGGCGAATTCCTGGCACTGGCAGTGAGCCTCGAGGATCTGGCACTTAAGACTGGCAATGCCGCCGCCAAAATCCTCGCGACGACTCTGGATGCCGCCACCGGCACCTTGCTCGACAATCGCAAGTCACCTTCGCCCAAGACCGGCGAGCTCGACAATCGCGGCAGTCAATTCTATCTGGCGCTGTACTGGGCACAGGCGCTGGCGGCGCAGAAGGATGACCCACAGCTGGCGGCACGGTTCGCGCCGCTCGCCAAAAAGCTGGCCGACAACGAAGCGAAGATCATCGCCGAACTGTCTGCGGTGCAGGGCCACGCGACCGACATCGGTGGCTATTTCTTGCCCAACGTGCAGAAGGTCGAGGCCGCGATGCGTCCGAGCGCAACGTTCAATGCGGTGTTGGCGTGAACCGCAGCCACAGGTAGCCCAGGGTTCCCGCTGCGAATGACGCCGCGAAGATCGCCATCTTCGATGCGTCAATCAGACCGGCATCCCCGGGAAAAGCAAGATTGGCGATAAAGATCGACATCGTAAAGCCGATTCCGCCTAAAAGCCCGGCACCGAAAATATGGCGCCATCGCAGATCTGACGGCAGGCGGCAAAGCCCGCTCAAAAAACCGAGCAGGCAAAACACGGTCACGCCAAGCGGCTTGCCTAACACCAAGCCCGCGATGATTCCGATGCTGTTGCTACTGGCGCGCTCCTGCAGCCAACTCGCGTCGACGAGGATTGCGGTATTGGCCAGCGCGAAAACAGGCAGCACCATGAAAGCAACGGGCCCGTGAAGCCAGTTTTCCAGGCGATGGGACGGCGACTTGCGGTCCTCATCGATCGACGAATACGGGATCGCAAAGGCCAATAGCACTCCGGCCAATGTGGCGTGCACACCCGACCTGAGCATGAAATACCACAGTAACGCTCCACCGATCAGATACGGCAGCAGGGACATGACCCGAAATACACGGTTCAGCGCCACCAGCGCCAGAAATACGGCCGCAGCGGCCAGCAAATATGCGCTTGCGAGCTGCGGCGTATAAAACAACGCAATAATCACAATCGCGCCCAGGTCGTCGACCACTGCGAACGCGACTACGAACACTTTCAACGACGCCGGCACACGACGTCCTAACAACGCGAGCACACCCAGGGCAAACGCAATATCCGTCGCCATGGGAATGCCCATGCCGGATTGAGTCACGGTATCCATATTGAATAGAAAATGGAAAAGCGCCGGCGTTAGCATGCCGCCCAGCGCGGCGACTAACGGCAGCGTTGCCTTGGTCGGACTTGACAGCTCGCCGCTGTACAGCTCGCGTTCCAGTTCCAGCCCGACCAGCAGGAAGAAGATTGCCATCAAACCGTCATTGACCCAATGGGCCACCGTGAGCCCGGCGAGGTTCATGTGCCAGAGATTTGAATAGGCAGGTCCGGCGGGAGAATTGGCAATTGCAATCGAAACGATCGTGCAGATCATCAATACGATCGCACTCGATTTTTCTGACTCAAAGAAGCGCTGAAAGGTGTTGGTGAGTGTCACTGGATCCTTTGCGGAAGTTCAAATCCCCGGCGTCCAAGGATACGCCAGTGCCTCGACGCAACATGATTCGCGCTGCGACACGTTGCCACTGCAGAACTTTTGGCTGATGATCGAGCACCGATTCGCCGAAAACCCGCGCGGCTTTGAATAGGTTTTTTCGATGCCAGATCCTGCGCCGAGCTTGAATGCCGCCTATGGGTTGTCCTCCCCCGAGGACAATCTGGCGCTGTACCGCGATTGGGCTGCCACCTACGACCAGACCTTTGCGGCCGCGATGGACTACATCATGCCGCATCACGTGAGCATGTCCTATGTCGGGGCCGGCGGCGTCGGGCCGGTGCTTGACGTCGGGGCAGGCACGGGACTGGTCGGCGCGGCGCTCTCGGCGTTAGGCGTGGCGCCGATCGATGGCACCGATTTTTCGCCCGAGATGTTAGCTGTGGCTGCCTCGAAAGGCATCTACCAACGGCTCTTTCTGGGTGATATCACCGCGCGCCTCGACGTGCCAGACGGTCATTACGCCGGTGTGGTCAGCTCGGGCACCTTCACACTCGGTCATGTCGGCCCCGCCGCTCTGGACGAGGTATTGCGGATCACGCGGCCGGGTGGCCTGGTCGTGATGTCTATCAACGTGAAGCACTATGAGCAGGCCGGTTTTGCGGCCAGGTTTGCAGCGATCGGGCCGCAAATCGCCGGGCCGTCCCTGGAGGAAAAACCGTTCTATGGCCCCGGCGCCAGCGGCGACCACGCAACCGACCGCGGCTACGTTGTTAGGTTCAGGCGAACGTTACGATGATCCGGCGGCTAGCGTCGACTTTTGCAGCCAGGCTCGCAGCTCGCCGATCGATCCGAAGCTGGATGCGCCCACTGCCGTCAGCGCGGCTGCGTAGTTCTGGACTGCGCTGCCACCGGCGATGATTGCCGTACCCGCCCGTAGCGAGGAGCGAAGCTGCCGTAGAGCGCCGGCAATCGCCGGATCGTCAGTGGGATAGACGAAGCTGAGTGCAACTGCCGACGCACCCGTTTGGTTGGCGCCTAACGCGATGTCATCCGCTGGCAGGTTGACTCCGAGATACAACACGCGCCAGCCGTGACTGGAAGCCGCCGTGGCAGCGAGCATGGCGCCGAGTTCATGGTTTTGACCTGGGAGAGTCGCGACCACCAGCGACGGCGCCGTAGCAGCGATCGCGCCGCTCTCCATCATCCAGGCGAGCGTGCGTCGTACGATGGCGGTGGCGAGATGCTCGTGCGCGGGGCGCAGGAGTCCCTGGTGCCAGCGCGAGCCGATGGTCAGGAGCAAGGGCGCGACAACTCCATCCAGCATGTCGTCCATCCCGAGTCGCAGGACGGCGCCGCGGAGCGTGGATTCGAGTTTTTCCGCATCGAGTGTTTCCACGGCAACGAGTGCTGCCGCCAGTATCGATTCTCGCGCCCCGGAAGTTTGAGCCGCAGCAGGCGCCGGCGTCGCTCGCACGGATTCTTCATCCTGCTCGACGATCGCTTGCAGCTCGCGCATCGGCAGCTTCGCGACCTGGCTGATTGCACGTCCACCATTGACCGCGCGCATGAGCAGAGTAAGCCGCTCAACGTCTAAATCTGAATAAAGGCGCTGGCCGGTGTCCGAGCGGGTGGGTGTTACCACCGCATAGCGCCGTTCCCAGGCACGCAGCACATCCGGTGTCAGTCCGGTGCGCTGGACCACGATTCGCATGGGATGCCGCTGGGCTTTGGCATGGACTTGCGGCGTCATCCTGATAAATTTGCCAAGTTGTCCAGGTCTTGTCAAGGTTTTTGATGAAATATAATATTGACAAGACCTAGACAGTCTGAGAATCTAGCTGGACATCACTTGGACAGCCAGGTTGATCGCTTCACTGACACATCACTTCACTGACACAGAGGATTTAGCAAATGAAACTTCAAAGCATAGTAGCGACGGCAGTCGTCGCGTTGGGCTCGATGGGTGCGCAGGCCGGCGGCAAGACCCAGTCCATGGACATCGTTGACACCGCAGTCGCGGCTGGCTCTTTCAAGACGTTAGCAGTCGCGCTGCAGGCAGCGGACCTGATCCCGACGCTCAAAGGCGCTGGCCCGTTCACCGTGTTCGCGCCGACCGACGCGGCTTTCGCGAAAATTCCGAAGGCCGACCTCGACGCACTGCTCAAGGACAAGAAGGCACTTAGCGCCGTACTGACCTATCACGTGGTGGCGGGCAAAGTTATGGCGGCCGACGTGGTGAAACTGAAGAGCGCAAAGACGGTTGAGGGATCGTCCGTGAAGATCAATGTCACCGGCGGCAAGGTGACAGTCAACAATGCGAACGTCACGGCGACCGATATCGTTGCGTCCAACGGCGTAATTCACGTCATTGACACGGTCATCATGCCGGCCAAGAACTAACAACCAGGCAAGAAGCGAGGGGCCCGGTCACCGGGCCCCTCCCCTCGATGCCACCCAACCATTAACAACTTCTTTGGAGAATACGATGACGCCCTCGAGAGTAAAGATGTATGCGCGCTTCACGCCCGTACTCGCGGCAGTCCTGCTTGCGGCTTGCAACGACAGCGAAGACGTACCGGCTCCACCGGCCAATGCCGTCGTGCGTATCGTCCATGCTTCGCCCGACGCGCCCGCGGTTGACATCAATTTGAACGGCAGCGCGTCTTTGACCAATCTTGATTATGGCCAGGTTACCGACATCATCGTCCAACGACCCGGCAATCTTAACGTCGCCGTGCTGGGACGATTACCGGGCACTGCACGTCCGACCGTCATCGGCCCTGCCAATATCCCCCTTGCTGCCGGCGGCACCTATGCCGTACTCGCGGTTAATAAAGTGTCCGCGATTGAACCGCTGGTGGTGACGCGTGACTCTTCGGCCGTGTCCTCATCGAGCGTGCGCTTGCAAGTTGTCCATGCAGCGCCAGCTGCACCCGCCGTGTCGGTGTTTGTGACGGCTCCCGGTGCAAATCTTGCCGCCAGTGCGGCGGTTGGCAGCTTCGCATTCAAGGGCGTGCTGGGACCTGCGACCATCAACGCAGGTGACTATCAGATCCGCGTAACGCCGTCAGGCGCCACGTCACCAGTGCTCTATGACTCCGGCACGGTAACGCTTGCAGGTGGAAGCGATCTCCTCGTAGCGGCACTTGAAAGCACGGGGCCGGCTACGTCCCCCATCAAGTTGCTTGCAGTGCCCCCTACTGGCGCTGCGTTGCAACTGCTGGACCGTGCGACGCCGGCGCGAGTCAGGGTGATACACGCCTCGCCCGATGCGCCTGCTGTGCAAGTCATTGCCAATAACAATTTCGGTACGCCATTGGTTCCCTCACTGGCGTTCCCGAACGTAACTCCGTTTGTCAGTGTGCCGGCAGCAACCTATAACGTCAAAGTGACACCGGTCGGCAACAACGGCGTGATCGCCATCAATGCAGACCTGCCTTTGGCGGCGGGCCGTGAATACTCTGTCTATGCCGTTGGCCGGCTGGCGAGCATTGCGCCGTTGGTATTGACCGACGATCGACGCCGCGTAGCAACGCAGGCCCGGGTACGCATTCTCCATGCCTCACCCAGTGCCGGCCCCGTTGACTTGTACGTGCTGGCTCCGGGAACCGCGCTGGCGAATGCAACACCTGCGTTCACCAACGTGCCGTTCAAAGCAGACACGGGTTACGTCAGCCTGAGTCAGGGTACCTATGAAGTCAGCGTAACGCCGACGGGGTCGAAGACGGCGGCAATTGGCCCCGTAGCGATCACGGTTGTCAACAATGGCGTGTACACGGTGGCCGCGCGCGATGCGGTTGGCGGTGGCTTGCCGCTGAGCGTCATCCCACTGGATGATCTGGCTCCGTAGTGATTAGCGACGGAGCGTGGGGGTACGGAAAGTGCCCCCACGCTCGCACAGCGGCTATGTCGTTAGGTTCAGGCGGCAGGTCGGGTAACTCTACGTATTGTCGCGCAGTCGGCGGCGGCGTGATCATGAATCGATGAATCCTGCCGCTGCCAGACAGCCCGATCTCATGGAACGCCGCCGTGCGATGGTGGAGCGCGACATCGTGCATCGTGGCGTTAGCTCGGGACCGGTGCTCGATGCCGTACGCAGCGTGCCGCGCGAGGCCTTCCTGCCGGAACACCTGCGCGAGTTCGCCTATGACGATGCGCCGCTGCCGATCGAGGAAGGCCAGACGATCTCGCAACCCTTCATCGTCGCGTTGATGACCGAGGCGCTCGGCCTGTCGGGCGGCGAAAGAGTCCTCGAAATCGGCACGGGTTCGGGCTATGCCGCGGCAGTGTTAGGCAAGATCGCAAAAGATGTCTACACGGTTGAGCGCTATGGCCAGCTCGCCAGCAAGGCTGCCGACACACTGGCGGCCCTGGGCTTCGCCAACGTGCATGTGCTGCATGGCGATGGCACCCTCGGCTGGCCCGAGCATGCGCCGTACGATGCGATCATCGTCGCGGCGGGCGGCCCCGAGGTGCCTGAATCCCTGAAACGCCAGCTGAAGATCGGCGGACGCCTAGTGATCCCGGTGGGCGCGGACCGGCGGCTGCAGGAACTGGTGCGCGTCACTCGCCTGGCGGAGCATGAGTACCGCACCGACGAATTGATGGCCGTGCGCTTTGTGCCGCTCGTTGGCCAGGAAGGGTGGACGCCCGACCGGCCCGACGATATGCCGCTCGCGCCGCGCAGGCAACCGCGCCGCGCCAGGTCTGGCGACGAAGAACTTGCCCGGGACATCGCGCACTCCTGCGAGAAATTTTCCGACATCGACAGCGTCGATCTCCGGCCACTGCTCGCGCGCATTGGCGACGCCCGCGTGGTGCTGATCGGCGAAGCAACGCATGGCACGTCGGAGTTCTATCGCCTGCGGGCGCGCATTACCCGCGAACTCATCGAGCGCAAAGGCTTCTCATTCGTCGCCATTGAAGGCGACTGGCCGGACGCAGCGCGCATCGATCACTACGTTCGGCACGCGGAGTATCCGCCCTCGGAGTGGACCGCGTTCGCGCGCTTTCCGACCTGGATGTGGCGCAACGAGGAGACACGCGAGTTTGTCGACTGGCTGCGCGCGCGCAATGCAGCGTTAGGCCCGGCGCAGCGGGCGGCGTTCCACGGGCTCGATTTGTACAGCCTCTACAGTTCGATCCGCTCCGTGCTCGACTATCTCGATGCGGTCGACCCGCACTCGGCACGGATCGCGCGCCTGCGCTATGGCTGCCTGACGCCCTGGCAGACGGACCCGGCCGCCTACGGCCAGGCCGCCGTCTCTGGCGGCTACCAGAGCTGCGAGCAGCCCGTGATCTCAGTGCTGAAGGATCTGCAGCAGAAACAGCAGGCCTATGCCGAGCACGATGGCGAGCGCTTCCTGGATGCGACGCAGAACGCGCTGCTGGTCACCAACGCCGAGCACTATTACCGCATCATGTTTTACGGCTCGCGCGCGTCATGGAATTTGCGCGACCGGCACATGTTCGAGACGCTGATGAACCTGTTGAAGCACCATGGGCCCGGCAGCCACGGTGTCGTCTGGGCCCACAATTCCCATGTCGGCGACGCCCAGGCGACCGAGATGTCACGCCGCGGTGAATACAACATCGGCCAGTTGTGCAAGGAGCAGTTTGGTTTCGGCGCCTATGCGATCGGCTTCGGCACCGACAACGGTACCGTGGCCGCCGCATCCGACTGGGATGGTCCGATGCTAACAAAAAGCGTACGGCCTGCGCTCGATGGCAGTTATGAGCGGCTGTGCCACGAGAGTGGCGAGCCGCGCTTCCTGTTGCCGCTTCGCCAGCCGCGCTCGCCCTCATTGCGCAAGGCGCTGGCAAAGCCGCGACTCGAGCGCGCGATTGGCGTGATCTACCGCCCCGAGACCGAGCTGCAAAGCCATTATTTTCAGGCCGTTCTGCCGGATCAGTTCGACGAGTACATCTGGTTCGACCAGAGCCATGCGGTCACGCCGCTCAGCACCCAGGCGCTGGTGGGCACGCCGGATACCTACCCTTTCGGTCTCTGAGCCGTACCGCACAGCAGATCCTCTCCGCGTTTCCTGATGCGGTAGCATCACGGAACTGCTATTGGTTTATTTGATACGCTGCGAAGTCTTCCTCCATGCCAACACGCCCCGCTGCCAGCATGCTGCTCTCACTGACCGTGGCCATTGCCTATTTCGCCACCGGTTGGCTCGGGCTGCAGATCCCCGCGTATGGCTCGAATATCACCCTGCTGTGGCTGCCGACTGGCATCGCGGTGGCGGTTTTCCTGCGCTGGGGCCTGCAGTGCTGGCCGGGCGTGGCGTTGGCCGCTTTTGCGCTCAATATGCTCGTCGGCTCACCGTGGCCGGTGGCATTCACCATTGCCGTTGGCAACACCCTCGCCCCGGTGGTCGCGACGCTGGCCGCACGGCGCGTCGCTATTCAATTCGCATTCGAACGCCCGCGCGACATCCTGTTGCTGGCCGGCGTTGCGACGCTCGGCATGCTCGTCTCCGCGACCATCGGCGTCACGGCGCTCTCGTCAGGTGGC
>DAIQQI010000116.1:0-9079 GCA_036786925.1 Steroidobacteraceae bacterium | reverse complement strand
CGGAAGTTGAACGCGGCGCGATGCCCCCAATGCCGCACGTCGCCACCGCGCATGTGATCCGGGTAGTAGCGCATGACCATCTCGGCCGTCTGGCCCGGCCCGCGCCAATGCATCAATTCGTTCCAATACTTGACCAGATGACTGCCGTCTTCCGCGATCTGCATCGGTGCAAATTCGCGGTGCATCTGCGCCGCTTCCGCGGGCGTGTAGACCGGCGTCGAGATCAGCACCAGGTGCTTGATCGCGTCCGGCCGCTGCAGCGCCAGCTCCAGCGCGATCTTCGAACCGGTGTGGTAGCCGAGACAATCCGCGGTCTCGAGACCTAACAAGTCCATCATGTCGCCCATCGCGGCGGCATAGTCGGCGATCTCCGGTGGCCGCCGCGGCGGATCGCTTGCGCCGTAGCCCGGCGTGTCGGGCGCGATCGCGAACCGGTCGCGGCCCATTTCCGCCAGCAGGTTTTCGTAGATGGCGCCGGAGACCGGGCTCAGGTGAAAGCACAGCAGCGGCCGCCGTGCGCTGGTGGCCGCCGCGCCGAGCGGCGCGGCCAGCCGCAGGTGCAGCTGACCGTAGCGCGCGTCGAGATATTGGCGGCGGATGGGCTGCATGATGGCGCTCAGGGCAGCGCGCGCAGATCCTCTTCGAGTTTGTTAGCTAACAAGTTCTGGTAGTAATCACCGTCGGCGACTTTGCGCGCCGCGGCCAGGAAGCCCAGCATCTCCTGCTTGTCTTTGCGGACCTTGCAGTCCTTGAAATCGCCGCGCAGCACGTAGTAGACAAAGCCCAGCTGGCCCGCGATGCGGTTCTGCTGCGCCGAGCGGCGGATGAGTTCCGCGCCGCGGCAGAGGTCCTTTGGCTGCTGGTTCATGCCGGTCAGCGACATGTAGCCGATGACGAACAGCGCCTGCGGATAGTTCGCGGCGATCGCGGCCTCGCGATTCGCCAGGCCCTCGGCGCCGCGGCCGCTGTAACCGAGCGTGCGACCTAACAAATAATTGAGGCGCGGATTGCTCGGATCGGCCTTGACGGCCGCACGGCAGGCTTCGATCGCGCGCGGCAGGTCCATCTGCGGCTTCTCGAGACCGGGCGCCACATGGTAGGGATCGTCGCCATGCGAGGCCAGGCGATCGCATTCCGTAGGCACCTGCGAATATTTCGACGGATCGAACGGCACGACCACTTCGGCTGGCATCGCGGCCGCGGCCAGCGCATCGCGCCGCGCCTGCAGCTTGCGAGTCGCGGATTCCATCCGGCCTTCGGACTCGCCGTACGGGATCTTGCTGGTCGAGATACTCAGGTAGCGCTGCAGATCATCATCCGTCAGCTTGAGCCCGCAGGCCTTGAAACGGCCGTCCAGGTAGCCTTCCACGAGGTAGGCGCCGGTCCACGGGTGCTCGAGCGCAATGGACTGCTGCCACAGTTGTGCAGCGCGGCAATCATCGCGCGGCGCCTGCGTACCGTCGTAGAACACATAGCCCAGCACGAAGATCGCCTGGCGATAACCCAGCGCCGCAGCGCGCTCGAGCTCGAGGATCGCCGCGGGCGTCTTCTTCTGGTAGAACAGCACCCGGCCTAACAGGTAGTGCGCACGGGCGCGGCGGTCGTCCTGGGCAATGACCGCGCGGCACACGGCCTCGGCCTTCGGCAGGTCGATATCCTTGCGCTCGAAGCCGGGCAACACCTTGTCCGGATCCGAAGGATGCGATGCAATGCGGTCGCAGTCGGTAATTTCCGCGCGCACTGGCATCGATACCAGGCCCAGCAGCGCCAGCAGAACCAGCATCGAATAACTCATCGATTTCATGATCAGCCCTCCCGTTGGGACGGCATTCTGCGCGGAAACCGGATATTTCACCAAGTCGCCGGCGAATTCCGACCAATTGGTAAACGCCGGCCGTGCAATCGCGTTACCAGGCCGTGGCCATGCGAGAATTTACTTTATGGACATGAAACGTCGAAGGCCGTGGCTGCTCGCGTGCGCAGCATTGCTCACGCTCGACGCCAACGCCGCGAGCCAGCAACCCGCCAGCATCGCGAGCGGCGGCGTACAACGCGAATATATCCTGGTGACCCCCGACGCCGCACCGCCAGGTCCGAGGCCGCTGGTGCTGGTTTTGCACGGCCACCTCGGCACCGCTGCCAATGCGCTGGGCGGTGGCATGCGACCTTCGCCGCTGTCGGTCTGGAAGGACATCGTCGATCGCGAGAAAATACTGGTGCTGGCGCCGCAGGGCCTGAAAGGCTCCGACAACCAGACCGGCTGGCGTGATTGCCGGCGCGATGACACTAACAATCCTCGCACTGACGATGTCGCGTTCATCAGTGCGGTGGTGCGCAAGCTGGTGGCGGAAAAACGCGCCGACCCGACGCGCATTTATGCGATGGGCATGTCGAACGGCTCGATGATGAGCCTGCGGCTTGCGCTCGAGATGCGGCCGGCGCTGGCGGCGATCGCCGCGGCGTCGGGCACCATGGCGGCAAGATCGGACTGCGGGCGCGCCCAGTATCCGGTCTCCGTGATGGTGATCCATGGCACCGACGACCCACTGGCCCCTTACCGGGGCGGCACGGTCGGCAAGCGCAATGGCGATCGCGGCTCGGTGCTCAGCGTCGAGGCGACGCGCGACTACTGGCTGAAGGCTAACAAGCTCGAGGGCGTGAAACCGGCGTTTTTCGAGTTTCCGCACAGTGGCGACGATGCGACGCGCGCCATCCGGGAAACCTGGGGCGAGGATGCCGGACCGCAGGTCGCCGTACTGACCATCCGCAACGGCGGCCACGTCGAGCCAAGCCTGCGCTTTCACTACGGTCCTGTCTACAGCCGGCTCGTCGGCGTGCAAAACCGCGACCTGGAAAGCGTCGAAGAGGCGTGGACTTTCTTCAGGAACAAGACGGCCCGTTAGCCGGGCGGCCTCGCCTCGCATTGCTTAAAGTGTGAACGCGCTCTCATGGCGAGCGACGCAGGTCACACTCCAGCCGCCGCGTGCTGCTTAAGGCCGCTCGTCGCGGGGCCGATAAAGGGGTGCTCTTCCCACACACAAGGCACCATGCAAGCGCCCGCGACCCCGATTGACGAGACGCAGAGACTCCGCTCCCTGACGACGCTGTGCGTCCTCGACACCTTGCCCGAGGAGCGCTTTGATCGCATCACGCGCGTGGCTTGCCGCACGTTCGGCGTGCCGATTGCGCTGGTCAGCCTGGTGGATCGCGAGCGCCAGTGGTTCAAGTCCAAGCAGGGTCTCGATGCCTGCGAGACGCCCCGCGAGGTGTCATTCTGCGGCCATGCGATCCTGCGGGAAGGCGCACTCGTGGTGCCGGACGCGTTCCTGGACCCGCGTTTTCACGACAACCCGCTGGTGACCGGCGCGCCGCACGTGCGCTTCTACGCCGGCCAGCCGATCCATGGTCCCGATCGCTCGCGCATCGGTACGCTCTGCCTCATAGACCACCAGCCGCGCGAGTTCTCCGCGGACGACGCCGTCGTTCTCGCCGACCTCACGGCGATGGTCGAGCGCGAACTGGCGCTGATGAGCCGCGCCGCGACCGATGAGCTCACCCAGCTGTCGAACCGCCACGGCTTCACGCTGGTGTCGAAGCAGGTGCTGGCGCTATGCCGCCGCAATCAACATCCGGCCGTGCTCATCGGCATTGACCTGGATAATTTCAAGTCGGTCAACGACGAGCACGGACACGAGGCCGGCGACCACGCGCTGCGGACTTTCGCAAAACTCCTGCATTCGCACTTTCGCGATTCTGACGTCGTCGCGCGCCTCGGCGGCGATGAATTCGCGGTGCTCTGCAGTTCCACGAATGCAGATTCGCTGATGGGCTCGCTTGAGCGCCTTGCTAACGAATTCACGGCCTCGGCGCTGGCGCGCGACTACCCGAAACTGAACTGGAGCTTCGGGCTTGCGGAGTACCGGCCCGACTACGATGAAACCATCGACGACCTGCTGCGCACGGCGGATGCCCGCATGTACGAGGCGAAGGTCGAGTCCAGGCGACGGCAGCAGCAACGCTAAGTTTGGGGCGGGGGGGTGCACCTGCTGTCAACGGCTGGGCATGTAACGCGCGAGCGCTCGGTGGGTTCGATGACGAGGACCGGGGCACCAGGATTGCAATTTAGTTTGAAATCTCCAACCGCGGGGAGCAAACTGAATTTGAATGACGGCAGGACTGAGTCCGCCTGCCGATTAGAAAAACCAATACATAAGGGGACGCACAATGAAAATGAATAGGCTATACGCGCTTGCGGTGGCGGCATCGATGCTCGCCGTCCTGGCGCTGCCCGCGACAGCGGGGACCACGCAGGTATCCGGAACCGGTGTGTTCGACACCAACTGTCAACCGCCGGTCGGGAGTCCACCGGCGAATCCAGGAGATTACCCTCCGATCAGTCTCACCGGGGATCTGTTCGGTTGCTGGTACACGTACGTACTCTCAGCGAAGTTCAACCCGAGCGGCACGTATCAAGAGACAGGAACCGAGACGTTCGTCGGCTGCATGGCGACGACCGGCCGCTGTGGAACATTTACGACGACCTACACCTTCACGGGGAAGTTTGACGACACGGGCGCCGAGATCCACGGTCGCTGCCATCACCCGATCGCGAGCGGCACACGGGAACTCGCCGGGGCGAAAGGCTTGATCAACTTCAAGGACGACGTTGTTACGCCCAAGTTCGACTACAGGGGCCACATCACATTCGAGTGACTTGCTGGCGAGCAGGACTCGCAATGACCGCAGCTTCATGTGGCTCGAGCGCGGATTTCGCGCCCGGGTGGAAAGTCATCGTGGGCCTGACAGATGCCGCGTGACGATCGCCGCAACCTCCCCGGGATGCGTGCGGCACAGGTCCACATTGCAATGTGGCATGTCGAGATAGGTGCTGCCCGCGGGCAATAATTCACGCGAGCGCTCGGTGAGTTCGATGACATCGTCGCGCGGCGCCAGGGCGATCACCGGATGTTTGAGTCGCCCGAAGGCGGCCGCGGCGTCGTAACGGAACACGGCTTCGTATGCCTGGCCCGGCCAGGGTGCTAACAGATAATCGACGTAGCGGCGCTGCACGTCGGCAATGTCGAATGGCGGTTCGCGGTACTGGAACCGAGCCTGCCAGGCCGGCAACAGGTGCGAACCGTCCTCGAGCGGAGTCACCCGCATCTTCGCGAAGGTCTGCAGGCCCGCCGCCTTTTCCTGTGAATTGAAAATCGGAATGGCGATCATGCCGAGATGCCGCACGCGCGCCGGCGCCTGCAGCGTCATTTCCAGCGCCTCGAGCGCGCCGGTGTGCATGCCTAACAAATCGACCTGGCCGCGGACGCCCAGCGCATCCAGTGCCTCCCACATCGCCGCCGCATAGGCCGGCAGCGTCGGCGTCGCCGGCGGCGCGTCGGAGAAACCGTAGCCCGGACGGTCCGGGGCGATCGACGGCCGGCCTAACACGGGCTGCAGGTGGGTCCACATCTGGCTCGAGCGCGGCGACATGTGCAGCAACACCAGCGGCGGCCCGCCCTGGGCCGGGTCGCCGCCCTGCAGGCGCACATGCACCTGGCCCAGCTTCGTGACGACGATACGGCGGACCTCGGTGCTCATGGCGAAACTCCAGCGGAAGCCTGCGTCACGGGTTCGTGTTGGCGCACGAATTCGATGAGCGGCGCTGCCACAGCGGCCGGGTCTTCATGATGCATCATGTGACCCAGCCCTTCGAGCCTGGCAACTTCGAGCGTGCTGATGCACTTTTGCATCGACACCACGTCGTCATCGCGCTCGAGGCGGCTCAGATATTCCGAGCCGCTGGCCAGCACCATCAGTGTCGGTGCGCTGATCTGCCGCCAGCAGGCCTCGGCTTCCTCGCGGCGATACAGCACCGGATTGACCAGGCGGTGCCAGGGATCCGCGGCAATCTCGACGCCACCGTCCGGGCCCGGCCGGGTCCAGGCATGCGCGATGAAGGCCGCGCGCCCGGCAGCTAACAGCTTGTTGCGCTCCATGAGTTTGCGCGCCAGCGTGTCCACATCCGGGTAGCGACTGCGCGGTTTGGGTCCGGCCTGCACCGCGTTCAGCCACTGCACATAGCGCGCGGGCGCGTCGAACGGCCGGGTCCGCGGCAGGCCGAAGCCCTCGAGCGAGACCACCCAGCGCCAGCGCTCGGGCCGGACGCCGGCATGCAGCAGCGCAATATTGCCGCCCATGCTGTGACCGATGACGCGGCCCTGGGCCCCTGCCGGCAGGCAGTAGGCTAACAAAGCGTCGACATCCGCCAGATAATCCGGAAACCAGTAGGAATGTCCCTGGTCATCGCTGCCGCCGAAGCCGCGCAGGTCGGGCGCGATGAAAGACCAGTCATCCGGCAGGCTGTCGACCAGGAACTGGAAGGTCGCGCCGCTGTCCTGGAAACCGTGCAACAAAAGAATGCAATTACTGTCGCCTGAACCCCAGCGCGTGACCTGCAGGCGCAGGCCGCGCACGTCGAGCATTTCGCGGTGCGGCGCGCGGCGCGGCTGGTAGGGTTCGATGGGCTCCTTCACCGCGCTCAGGCCCCGAGAAACAGCCGGAACGCCGGGTTGGCCGTCTCGTCGGTGAATGCGTAATGCAGGTCGTTCAGATGCGCCATGAACTCGGCGCGCTCGGCGGGCGGCACCTGGATGCCGGCTAACACGCGGCCGTAATCTGAACCGTGGTTGCGGTAATGGAACAGGCTGATGTTCCAGCGCGTGCCGACCGCCTGCAGAAAACGCAGCAGCGCCCCGGGCCGCTCCGGAAACTCGAAGCGGTACAGGAGCTCGTTCTCGATCCCGCGCGCATGGCCGCCGACCATGAAGCGCACATGCAACTTCGCCATTTCGTTGTCGGTCATGTCGGTGACCGCGTAGTTCTTGGCGCGCAGCTCGGCGACCAGTTGGTCGCGCTCGGCGCGCCCGCGGCTCAAGCCGATACCGACGAAGATCTGCGCCGGGTGCTGCTGCTCGTAGCGATAGTTGAACTCGGTGATGCTGCGCCGGCCGATGGCGCTGCAGAATTCCATGAAGCTGCCCGGGCGTTCCGGAATTTCCACAGCTAACAAGGCCTCGCGCTGGGCGCCGAATTCGGCGCGCTCGGCCACGTGCCGCAACCGGTCGAAGTTCACGTTGGCGCCGCTGTTGATCGCGACCAGCGTGCGGCCCTCGAGCTTGTCGCGCTGCACCAGTTTCTTGAGGCCGGCGACCGCGAGTGCGCCGGCCGGCTCGACCACGATGCGCGTGTCTTCAAAAATGTCCTGGATCGCGGCACAGATTTCATCGGTGTCGACCAGCAGGACTTCATCGACGAACTCGCGCGCCAGCCGGAAAGTTTCCTCGCCGATCTGCCGCACCGCGACGCCATCGGCGAACACGCCGACGCGATCCAAGATGACCCGCTCGCCGGCGCGCATGGCTTCATACAGCGTGGCCGCATCCGCGGGCTCGACGCCGATCACGCGGATGCGTGGATTCAGGTATTTCACATAGGTGGCGATGCCGGCGATCAGGCCGCCGCCGCCGACCGGCACCAGGATCGCGTCCACATCGCCACCGGTCTGGTGCAGGATTTCCATCCCGATCGTGCCCTGCCCGGCAATGACGTCCGGGTCATCGAATGGATGCACGAATACCAGGTTGCGCTGCCGGCCTAACACCGCGGCCTGCGCGGCCGCGGCGTCGTAGTCGTCGCCGTGCAGGACGATTTCCGCGCCCAGCGCCGCGACTGCCCGCACCTTGATCTGCGGCGTGGTCTCCGGCATCACCACCACTGCGGGAATGCCGCGCTGCTTCGCGGCCAGCGCCACGCCCTGCGCGTGGTTGCCGGCCGAGGCGCAGATCACGCCGCGTTGCGCAGCGGTGGCCGACAGGTTCGCGATGCGGTTGTAGGCGCCGCGCAGCTTGAAGGAAAAAATCTGCTGCAGATCTTCGCGTTTCAGCAACACCTTGTTAGCCAGCCGCTGCGAAAGGCGCGGCGCCGGGTCGAGCGGCGATTCGATCGCGACGTCGTAGACCCGCGCCTTGAGGATGCGCTCGATGTAGGGATTGGGCGTCACGGACTAGGGTGTTGCTTTGACGGTTTCGCGCGCGAAAGCCGCGTACACGCGATTGACGAACTGATCGCGCTCGGCCTTGCTGCGCGCCTGCTCTTCCGGCGACGGCTGGTGCTGCTCGATCATCTCGGTCGTGACCCTGCCATGGGCTGTTAGCAGCTGCTCCATGATGCGCTGCCGCTCGCGCAGCACCCAGACCTCGGCGCCGAGTTCCAGCGTGACCGCGATCAGGTTATCGATCGCGGGATTGTCAAAAAATGCGGGTTCGGGCGCCGGTACCGGCGCCCTGGTGTTGGGTGGCGTAGACATACGCCGTAGAGCTTAGCGCGGCCGGGTCATGAAGCGAAACCGGGACTTGCCGACACGCACCACGTCGCCGTCGCGCAGCAGATGGCGCGAGACGCGGCGGCCATTCACCAGCAGGCCGTTGGTGCTGCCCAGGTCTTCGATGACGGTCTGGTTCGGCCCCGCGACGACCGCCGCGTGATAGCGGCTGACAAAACGCGCCTCGACCTGGATATCGTTGTCGGCGGCGCGGCCAATGGTGACGCGGCGCGTCAGGCGATGCAGTATTTCGGTGTCGCCATCGATCAGCGCCAGGAACCGGGCGGGTCCTTCGGCGAGAACTTCTTCGCTGATGTGCGCGGTTGCGGTGGGGTCCATGTCGTCTGCGTCCGACTCCGCATTGACGTCCTGGCCGCGCGCATAACGCAACTCGGCCTCGAGCGTATGGATCTGGTCCTCCGCTGCCTGCAGGTCGTGCTCCAGTTCGGCGATGCGCTCCAGCGGCCCGTGCGGGGCCGGGTCCGCGGGTTGCTCCATATCAGCTGCGCGACGCAGGCTGGACACCAGTTCGTCGACCGGCGTGTCCGGCGCGCGGCGCGGTGCGAAAGCCAGCAGGTTGTCCGGTGCCGACGGCGGCGTGGTGGTCGAACTGGGGGCTTCGAGACGTGCCGACAGCTCGGCTACCTGGCGCTGCAGCTCGCTGACTGCGGCTTCGGCATTCCTGACGCGTTCGCGGCTTTC
>DAIQQI010000402.1:0-2735 GCA_036786925.1 Steroidobacteraceae bacterium | reverse complement strand
CGGCGCAGGCATGCCGCGCGACACGCTGGCCACGGCGTTGCGCGCGAAATGCAGGAAGGCATCGGCCTGCGGGTAGCTCAATTTGCGGTCGCGCACCAGCGGCGCAACCCGCTTCTCGTCAACGATCTTGTTAGCAAAGGCAAGCGCGGCGGCGGTTACGTCGTCTGCGGTCATCGCATCGAACAGGGGCGTACCGCCCAAGCGCTTGGCTGGCACGATGTTGCCCGAAGCGATCATGTTGACGGCGGTTTCCAGGCCGACCAGCCGCGGCAGCCGCTGCGTGCCGCCCGCGCCAGGAATCAGGCCGAGCTTCACTTCGGGCAGGGCGATCCTGGCGCTCTCGGCCGCGACCCGAAAATGACAAGCTAACGCGAGCTCGAGTCCGCCGCCCATGCAGACGCCGCTGATGGCTGCGATCACGGGCTTGGGGCTGCGCTCGACGGTGCCGATCACCGCCAGCAGGTTGGGTTCCATGTTGGAACCGCTGCTGGAGAATTCGCGGATATCCGCGCCGGCCGAAAATGCGCGCTCATCGCCGACCAGCACGATAGCGCGGACCTTCTTGTCGGCCACCGCGCGATCCAGCGCGGCCACGAGGGCTTTGCGCAGCGCCAGGCCGAGGCTGTTGAGTGGCGGATTTTTCATCCGGAGCACGGCGATCGCGCCGCGACGTTGGGTAGTGGTCATTGGCACTGGGGGAGTCTCTGGTGGCGCTGAGTCAGCACGGGTTAATGATACACCGGCGCTAGAACCTGACCCTGGCATAGCTCGCGCGGTGATCCGAGGGCCAGGGCCTTACGACGATGTCGGCCTCCGGAGATTTCTCACCCACGATGCCAGCCGCAACGACTTTCAATGCCCTGGCTTTGGCCAGCGTGAAGTCGATTCGGTCGTGATGATCGTCTTTCGCTTTGGGATCTGATGTCGGGGTCCAGGTGAATCCGGGTCTGGCCACAGGATCCGGATAAACGACGCGAAACAGATCGACGAAGCCTCTTGCCTCGATGGCTTTGACACTCGGGTAAGCAACCACCATTGGTTGCAGGCCCGCCTTCACGGTCGCCGCTGTCCAGTCGCGGTGCGAAGGTTCGTTGAAATCGCCGAAAACAAACACCGCGTCCGCCCTGCCCGCAGACGCCATGTCGTCAAACAGCCGTTTGAGGCCGGCGCTGCGCGTGGCTTTGGCCGCCTGAACCGCTTCATCGGTGGTCTTCAGAAATGGTGTCCTGCCGTATCCGATCTTCAGTAACTGATAGGGCTGATACGGCGAGTCGGGCAGGTGAACGTTGAACACCTGCACCCTGCGGCCTTTGACATCCAGGGTGATGCCAGTGTCGTTCGGCGTGGCTTTGCCCACCATCGGGTAACGGCTAACAATCGCATTGGCCCACAACGCCTCATTGCGCGCGGTCTGGTCGTAATAGTAGAAGCCCAGTGCCGCCGCCAGTCTTGGCGCGACACTTTCGCCTGCGGGTCCGCAACGGTCGCCCGTGCAGGGAACTCCCTCAGCCCGTGTTTCCTGCACACCGATGATGTCCGCGTTGACCGCCCGCAGGACCGCCAATGTTTCATCGATGGGTTTTTTCTGGTTCGCGCCACCGCCCCAGATATTGAACGACATCACGGTGAGTTCGGTGTCGGCAAATGCCGCGGAACTCAGCGCGCCGCTCGCCAGAAGAATGGCGCCGAAAACCTGCTTAGCCATCGATAGATCCCTCCAGCGTGTCATCAGCGATGTCATGCGCCCTTCTCTGAGCGGGTAAAAAGCCACAGCGCGGCAGCCAGCAGCGCAAACACCGCACCGCTGATCCAGGCGATGTTCCAGTTGCCGCCCGCGACCAGCGCCGCCACCACCGGCTGGCAAATCATGCCGCCGACGTTTCCGCCCGTGTTCAGGACACCGGTCGCCGCGCCGGTGTCGGCGCGCGCGATGCTCATGGTCGCGGCCCAGTAGGGGCCCTCATTGATTTCCATGGCGAAGAACGCCACGGTCAGCGCGGCCACCGCGACGGCGACGCTGCCGATCGCCGGTATCGCCACCAGCATCACGGCGCCGAGCGGCAAGCTAACAAGGGGCAGCAGGCGATAGCCGCGGGTCGCGCCGAAGCGCACGGCGAGCCGGTCGGCGAGGACGCCGCCGATGGCGGCTCCGGCCGCGGCGCCGATCCATGGAATCATCGCCATCAGTCCGCTTTCGAGGCCCGCCAGTTTGCGCTGCTCGACCAGATACAGGAACGACCAGAAGCTGATCATGTAGAACACGAAATTCATGCACAGGTACGAGCCTGTCAGCAGCAGAATGTTGCGATCGCGCAAGACCTGGCCCATGCGGGCCAGCGTCAGCGGCGGAGCCGGCGGCGCAGTGTCGAGTTCCGCGAGTTCTTCCGCGGTCACGCTCCGGTGCAGTTGCGGGCGGTCACGGCCATACCACCACCAGCCGGCCGTCAAAAAGACCGCCGGCAGCGCGGTCCAGAGGATCGCCAGCCGCCAACCGACCGCGGCCGTCAGTGTCACGAGCAGCGGCGGCGTCAGGGCGCCACCGAGCAGCATGCCCGAGGAGATGGTGCCGTTGGTGAGCGCAAACTGGCGCGACGGAAACCAGCGCTCGACGACCGCGGCAAACACCGGGAAGATCGGGCCCTGGCCCAGACCTAACAGACACTGCGCGACCAGCAGCGCGGCGAACAGCGCGCGCCCACCGAGCACGAAGGGCGGCAAGGCAGTACCGAGCGTCG
>DAIQQI010000115.1:8100-9166 GCA_036786925.1 Steroidobacteraceae bacterium | reverse complement strand
ATCGCCCCGGTGCTGAAGTCGGCACTGCGCGAGGAGGAGATGATCACGCGCATCCCGGACGCGCGCAGCGTCGCGAGCGCGGCCGGCGTGCTCGCCTTGATGGGATCAGAGACCGCCAGCAGGCCCGCCATCTGGCCGTCGACAGCTAACAGCACGACACTGGCGCCGCGCGCCCGCAGCGCTTCGGCCTGCGACTGCAGAGCAGCGGTCGCCACGCCCATTTGCGCCATCAATGCGCCATTTCCGAGCGCCACTTCAGAGCTGCCAATCCTCCCGCGCACACCCATGCCGGTGATCGACTCAAATCCATCGGCCTTGTCGAGCGCCGAGCCGCGCTCGCGCGCCGCGCGCACAATCGCTTCGGCCAGCGGGTGCTCACTGGCCTGATCCAGGCTTGCCGCGAAGCGAAGCACCGTCTCCTCGGTGTGACCGGGCATGGCCACCGCGCGATCGAAACTCGGCTTCCCTTCCGTCAGGGTCCCGGTCTTGTCGACCAGCAAAGTGTCCACGGTACCCAGCCTCTCGATGGCCGCCGCATCCCGAAACAGCACTCCCTGGGTTGCCGCGTTGCCGCTGGCGACCATGATGCTCATCGGCGTTGCCAGGCCGAGCGCACAGGGGCAGGCAATGATCAGCACGGCGACTGCGTTGATGAGCCCATGGACCCAGCCGGGCTGCGGACCTAACAATCCCCAGGCGAAGAATGTCAGCACCGCGATGCTGACCACGCCGACGACGAAATAACCCGCCACCTTGTCTGCCAGGCGTTGCATCGGCGCTTTGGAGCGCTGCGCCTCGGCAACCATTTGCACGATACTGGCGAGCACCGTCTGCGATCCGACGCGTTCGGCGCGCATCACCAATGCGCCGCGGGAATTCAGGGTCGCACCGATCAACCGGTCGCCGGCGCGCTTGCTGACCGGCATCGGCTCGCCCGTGAGCATGGATTCGTCGACGGCGCTCTCGCCTTCGATCACCACGCCATCAACCGGAACTTTTTCGCCGGGGCGAACACGCAGCTTGTCACCGACGTGCACATGCGCCAGTGGAATATCTTCTTCCACGC
>DAIQQI010000115.1:0-8090 GCA_036786925.1 Steroidobacteraceae bacterium | reverse complement strand
CGGCGCGCGGTTCGTGGCGCAAGATCCAGCAGCGATCGGATCGCGGCGGAGGTCTGCGCACGCGCCCTGAGCTCCAGGATCTGCCCCAGCAGAGTCAGCGAGATGATGACCGCGGCGGCCTCGAAATACACCGCGACGCGTCCCATGCTGATGAATGACGCCGGGAACACGCCGGGCGCGATCGTGGCCACGACGCTGTAGACGAAGGCCGCGCCGGTGCCCAGCGCGATCAGCGTCCACATGTTAGGACTGCGATGAATCACGGACTGCGCGCCGCGCACGAAGAACGGACCGCCCGCCCACAGAACAATCGGCAGGCTGAGAAGCATTTCAATCCAGCTTTGCGTGGTCATTTCGAACCATTGCAGGCGGTGGCCGGCCATGGCCAGCACCGCAACGGCCAGAGTGAGTGGCAGCGTCCAGAGGAACCGTCGCCGAAAATCCCGCAATTCGTGGTTCTCGCCCGCGTTTTGCACCGGCATCTCGGGCTCGAGCGCCATGCCGCATTTCGGACAGGCGCCGGGCTGGGCCTGCCGGATCTCGGGGTGCATGGGACAGGTGTAGATCGCGCCGGCGATTGCCGGCTCGGGCGCGGCGGGCGGTGCCGCGGCGGCCGCTGCATATTTCGCGGGATCGGCCGCGAATTTTGCCTTGCAGCCTGCGCCGCAGAAAAAAATCGTCTGACCTGCGTGTGCCAAAAAATGCGGCGATTGATCCGTTACGGTCATACCACACACCGGATCGGTCAACGGTTTGCTCGTACTCATGATGTCCCCGGCTAACATTACGTACCCCTGCCAGGGGCTCAATAACATCCTACGCCGTTCAGGCCGCAGGCGCCGTTCGCGCCGCAAGAGTTCTTTGTCAGTGGTAGCCGACAAACTGTCAGGCAGGTTGCCGACACCAGGAATCGAATCCAGCGCGGATACTGATGCTGGCAATTGTGCGGACTCAATCCGCGAACTGTGTTAGGAGCGATGAAATGACCAAGCTATTCACCGGGCGCCATGACGCGACCCCACGACTTAAATGCCGAACCCTGTTCCCGGCGCTGCTCGCGCTCGGATTGTCCGCCGCATTCAGCGTGCCGGCGAGCGCACAGATCAGCGTTGGCATCCGCCTGCCGAGCGCGCGCATCGGGATCAATATTCCGTTGTACCCGCAACTGGTTGCGGTACCCGGATACCCGGTCTACTACGCGCCAGATCTCGACTCGAACCTTTTCTTCTACGACGGCGTTTACTGGGTCTATACGCAGGATGGCTGGTACGCAAGCTCCTGGTACGACGGACCCTGGGATCTGATCGAACCCGAATACGTACCTTATTTCCTGCTGCGTGTCCCCGTGCGTTACTACCGTCGACCGCCCCGTTACTTTCGCGGCTGGGCGCCCAACGGTCCGCCGCGGTGGGGTGACTACTGGGGCAACGGCTGGGCCCAACGCCACCGCGACTGGGATCGCTGGGATCGTGCGTCACGCTATACGCTCGCGCCACTGCCCTCCTACCAGCGGTCCTACTCTCGGGATCGTTATCCCAGCTATGAGCAACAGCGGCAATTGCACCAGCGGAATTACAACTATCAACCGCGCGAGCCGGCTGTGCGGCAACGCTTCGAGCGCCAGCCCCCGGCCGAACGGGCCGTGCGGCCGCAATCCGAAAGGCCACGGCAGCAATCACAGCAACCGCGTGGCAAGCCGGAGAACACCGACAAACACGATAAATCGGATAAGTCCGATAAACCCGATAAACCCGACAAATCCAAAGGTCACAACCGCTGAGGCGCGAACAGCCGGCGTGACAGCATCGACATTTGTCTTAGGTAACAAGCCGGGGTGCTGCTGACAGGGCGCCCGGTGGCGGCGCAAGTGCGGTATCGTTAGTCCACATGGCCGCGTTGCGACTCTGTCTGTTGGGCTGCCTGCTATCCGCGCTGAACTACGACGCTGCGGCAGTCTCGCTGCCGCGCGCGGAATTCAACCCGGCGCGCGGCCGACCGTCCGCGACCACGGTCGCTACCAGCCAGCGCGTCATTGTCAAAATGCGCGACGCCGTCGTTGCGAAAGCCACGGCAAGGCCGTCGCCCGATGCGCGGCTGAAGTCCATCGGGGCTCGGGGAAAACTCAGCTTGCGGTCGATGCGCGCCATTGCGAAGAACCTGCAGGTCGTGGAACTGGAGTCGCAAATCGCGGGCGAGACGGCGCAACAGGCGCTCGAGCGCCTGCGCGCCGATCCCGACGTGCAGTACGCCGTGCCGGACCGGGCCGTATACGCACACGCGACCTCGAATGACCCGCTTGCGCCCGGCCAGTGGTACCTGACCGCCGCGCAACCCAGCGCCATCAATGCTAACAGCGCCTGGGATGCCACGACCGGCAGCAATGGCGTCGTCATCGCCATACTGGATACCGGCGCGCGTTTCGAGCATCCGGATCTCAAGCGCGCCAGTCTCGGTGGGCGGCTGTTGCCGGGCTACGATTTCATATCCGCCAATTCCAGCGGCGGATTCTTCACCGCGAATGACGGCGATGGCCGCGATGCCGACGCCGCCGATGCCGGCGACTGGGTCGCGAGCAGTGAGGTCAAACCGGGTTGTAACACGTCGTCTAACAGTTCCTGGCATGGCACCCGCGTCGCCGGCATCATCGGCGCGCTGACTAACAATTCCGCCGGGCTGGCCGGGATCAGCTGGGGCGGCTGGTTGCTGCCGGTGCGCGTGCTCGGCAAATGCGGTGGCGTTACCTCGGACATCCTCGCCGCGATGCTATGGGCCGCCGGCCAGCGCGTCGACGGCGTTCCGGATAATCCGTTTCCCGCGCAGATCCTGAACCTGAGCCTCGGCAGTGCCGGCGCCTGCGACGCCGCGAGCGCCGACGTCGTGCGTACGCTGAGCGCGCAAGGCGTGCTGATCGTGGCTTCCGCCGGCAACGAAGGCGGTCCGGTGGATTCGCCGGCGAATTGCCCGGGTGCGGCCGCCATTGCCGGACTGCGTCACATCGGCACCAAGGTCGGATTCAGCAGCCTGGGTCCGGAAATTGCGCTCGGCGCCCCGGGTGGCAATTGCGTCAATGTCAATGGCGGGCCCTGCCTGTTCTCCATCGACACCACCTCTAACGACGGGCTGACAACCGCAGGCAGCAGCACGTACACGGACCAGACCAACGCCAACGTCGGCACCAGTTTCTCCGCACCGATCGTGTCCGGGATCGGCGCACTGATGCTGTCGGTCAACGGCAACCTGAAGTCCGCGCAGCTGATCGCGCGGCTGCGCGAGGGCGCCAGCAAGCCCTTCCCCGTTTCCACGGACAGCACGGTCCCGCAGTGCCGTGTGCCCACCGGCCCGTCCGATGTCCAGGCGGTCGAGTGCTCCTGCACCACGAGCACCTGCGGCGCCGGCATGGCTAACGCCGCGGGCGCGGTGACTGCGGCGCTGCGGCCCATCGCGGCCATCGCTATCGGCTCTTCGATCACACCCGGCGGCAATGTCACGCTCCAGGGCGGCGGCAGCGCGGCTGCCTGCGGCCGCAGCGTCGCGAGCCACGCCTGGACCGTCGTGAGCTCCAGCGGCGCACCGCCGGGGATTGTGGGTGCTAACACGGCAACAGCCGTGGTGGTTGCGCCAGCGACGGGTACGACCACGCTGCGACTCACCGTCACCGACAATCTCGGCCGCCAGGATGCGGCCGAAATCACGCTGAGCAGCAACAGCGCCAGCACTTCCGCACCTGCCAACGCCGGCAACAGCGCCTGCCGGGCCGCCGTCATCGTGCCGCTGCAACTGCCACTGATCAGTGTCACGGCAACCGATGCCAGCGCCGCGGAACCCGGCACCGATACCGGCACATTCACATTGACGCGCAGCGGCGACCTCGGCAGCGCGCTCGCCGTGAGCATCGTGATCAGCGGCACCGCGACCTCCGGCGTGGACTACCAGTCACTGCCGACCACGGTCAATTTTCCGGCCGGCCAGGCGAGTGCGACGCTGACCGTCACGCCGATCGACGACGTGCAGGTCGAAGCGGCCGAGTCGGTGACGCTGACGATCGTCGATGATGCGCCCTACGACCTCGAGACACCTAACAACGCAACCGTGACCATCAACGACAATGACGTCGCGCCGCCCGTGGTGCCGGCTGCCAGCGGCGGCGGCGGCGGTGGCGGTGGCGGCGCCCTGGGTATGCCGGAAATTCTGTGGCTGTTAGCCCTGCTGGCAGCCGCGCTGCTGCCGGCGCCTACCAGGGCAGGTTTTCGCCGCTCCAAAGCCAGAAGCGCCCGCTGGTCTCGGGTGTTAGCCCGTCGATGACCTGGCGCAGGCCGGCGATGCTCGGCGGCGCTTCGAGCGGTGCATTGGCGCCGCCCATGCGCGTGCGGATCCAGCCCGGGCAGAATGAAGCGGTGACAATGCCGCGGACCGCGAGATCGCGGCCCAGCGAGCGCATCAGCATGTTGAGCGCGGCCTTGCTGGTGCGATAGGCATAAATGCCGCCGCGGCTGCGCTCGATCGAGCCTTCGACCGACGATATCGCCACGATTTTTTTCTGCGCACTGGCCGCGACGTTAGCGATCAGCGCCTCGGACATTTTCATCGGCGCCATGAGATTCACCCTGAGCACCTCGGACCAGATCTCGTAGTCCATCGCGCCGAAGGTCTGGCGCGGGTCCTGGTCCGCGACACTGCGCGGCCCAAAGACGCCGGCATTATTCAGCAAGACGTCGATGGGCCGCCCTGCGAGCGACTTCGCGAGGCGATCGATGGCCGCGAAATCGGCGACATCCAAAGGGTGCAGCTCAAGTGCGGGAAATTGCGCGGCCAGTGCCGCCAGCTCCGGGGCGGCCGCCGGATTGCGGCAGGCCGCCAGCACCTGCCAGCCCGCCTGGCAGTACTGGCGCGTAAATTCCAGTCCCAGGCCGCGATTGCTCCCGGTGATCAGCACAGTGGGCATGGGCTTGCTCCTTGGACTTTTACGCAGCTGCGTTATAGTCCACTAAACCGAGAACAAGCTGAAGAGACCATGGCAGAAAGAATTCTGGGCATTGATGTCGGCGGATCATCGATCAAGTCGGCGCTGGTCGACGTGGACAACGGCAAGCTGCTGGCGGCGCCGTATTCCGTACCCACGCCGAAGCCCGCAACGCCGCCGCAGTTGCTCGATGTGTTTGGCGATGTGGTACAGCACTTTGCCCCCGTCGATGCCATCGGACTCGCCATGCCGAGCGTCGTGCAGCACGGCGTGACCCGCACCGCGGCTAACATCGACGCCGGCTGGCTCGGCTTCCCGATCGAGCGCGAACTGCACGAGCGCACGCGCCAGCCCGTCAAGGTGCTGAACGATGCCGATGCGGCCGGCCTGGCCGAGATGCGCTGGGGCTCCGGCCGCGACACCAACGGGCTGGTGATCATGCTCACCTTCGGCACCGGCATCGGCTCGGCCATCTTCATCGATGGGCGCCTCGTACCTAACACCGAGTTCGGGCACCTCGAAATGCTGGGCCGGGATGCGGAACTGCATGCCTCGGCGCGCGTGCGCACTGCCGAGAAGCTCGACTGGCCGCAGTGGGCCGAGCGCGTCAACCTCTATCTCGCCAAGATGCACGCGCTGTTCTGGCCGGATGTCTTCATCCTGGGCGGCGCGGTCAGCGAGAATTACGCGCTGTTCGCACCGCATCTGCGCTCGCAGGCGGAGGTTCGTCCCGCGCTGTTCGCCGGTCATGCCGGCATCGTGGGCGCGGCGCTGGCGGCGCAACTGGCGCGCTAATTCAGGCGCACCCGGAACCTGATCGAGAAGCTCGGCGCGCCGCTGGCACCGTTAGGTAACAGCGCCCCCGTCGGAGCCACCCGCAGCCCGGTCACGACCGGGTCAAAGCCGCTGGCATCGGGCACCGGCACATAGGTGTACGGTGGACCGCCACCGGCCTGGCGCGAGTAGCTGACATTGGTCGCGTAATTGAAGGTCAGGCCGCTGCCCGGGCTGCCGTCCACGAACTCCACCGGGTTACCGGAGGCGGTCGACACATACAACGCAGTATTCGCCGGAACGGGATCGGTCAGCACCACGCTGCCGCTGTCGGACATGCCGATACCGCTGTTGCGAACCACGACTTCATAGCGGACCGTGGCCCCGGGGATGCGTTTCGGGTTGCTCGCACCATTCACCGGATCGATCAGCACGTCACTGATCTTCTGCACTGACAGCTGCGGCAAGGGCGGCGAGCCGCTCAACACAGTGGTCACCGTGGCGGTATTGTTAGCCACGATCGCATCGAAACTGGCGCTGCTGACCGTGGCGGTATTGGTTACCGACGGCCAGGCAGCGGCGCCGACCGCGACCGCCAGCGTGATCGGCGGCAGTGACTGCCCGGGATTGAGCGGCGGCGCGTGACTGCAGCTGACCACCTGGCCCGCGGCGGCGCAGGTCCAGCCGGTTCCGGACGCCGACACGTAGGTCAGTCCGTTAGGCAGCGTGTCGCTGACCAGGATGGTGTTGATCTCTGGATCACTGAAGGTGTTCTGCTGATTGCTGACCGTGAGTGTGTACGCGGCATTGGCGCCCACCGAAAATGGCGTCGCCGCGGTCTTGGTAATGGCCAGGTCGATGAAGCGCTCGCTCGTGACGCTGACAATCTGCGCAGTCAACAGTACCAGGTCACCGCCCGCGGAATAAACGGTCGTGCCCGACGTCTGGCCGGGCTGCAGCAGGCTCGAGATATTGTAGGAGTCGATGTCGGCGCCGTAACTTGTCAGCACTCCCTGGGTGTTGACGGTGCCGTCGAATTGCTGGACCGTCGGCGAACTGCCGGCGGGCACGAGCCCGTCGTCGAGCGTCGTGCCGTTATAGGACAGACTTTCCGAAAAGCCATTCAACGTTCCGGAATTGGCCGGATCGCCTTCCCAGGTGATGACCGCCACGCGCCCGTCGATGTTAGATGCCGGAACTCGAAAACCATCCGGCGTCAGCGTCACGGCGCTGCCGCGGAAATACTGCAGTCCATCGAAGATATTGATCGCCCGCAGCCGTTCGCTCGCGCCCTGATAAATCACGACCAGGCCCCAGCCACCCGCGACAGCAGCGACCGAACAATGCGGCGCGCCGGTGTTGACCGTCAGGCCGCCGAAGGTGTAGCTGCCATTGCCGGTCACCAGTGAGGTCACGTCCGCGACCGCGCCGAAGAACGGCAACAGCGTACCGCCGTTGTTATAGCCGGCGGTGAACGTACGGCTGGCGTTGACCGTCGCGCCCCGAAACGTCACGGTCGAATCGACATTGATGGTGCTGCCGGTCGTGGTCGCCGAGCCGCCCCAGTAGAGATAGGCCGCGATTACGGTCGTGCCGGCGGGAACACCACTGAGATTCTGGGTGCTGGTGGCGCCGACCGTGCACGAGTTACTGGTATCGGGTTGCGTGCGCAGCGAGCCGCCGGTGACCACAAAATTGATATTGCCGAGCAGGCGGCTCGAGCGCGTGATAGGCGTCTGCTGCGCATAGCAGGGAGCCAGCACGCTGGCGGCCAGGAGAAGCAGGAGCGATGCGAGGACTTGTCTTTGCATTACGGCAACGGGTGGCCACTGGGCCATTTTCCAGCCCGCAATCTACCGAGATCGGGTCCGCGCGCAGGTAACTTAATTCACAAATGGCGGGTCCGGCGGCAAGCGGCTTCCCTCAAGCAGGACCTGCGTCACAGTCGCGCCCTAGGTAGTTGCCGCAGCCCTGTAGGCAATCGCCCGCCTTATCGAAGCCACGCAAGGCGCTTGGAATGCACAGATGACGGCGATGGAAACCGTGTTTTCGGCTAACAATCTGACCAAGGACTACCAGGTCGGCGAACTGACGGTGCATGCGCTGCGTGGTGTCACCTTTGAAGTCGCGCGATCCGAGTTCGTGGTCCTGCTCGGCCCGTCGGGCAGCGGCAAGTCGACCTTGCTCAATATCCTGGGCGGCCTCGACACGCCGACCTCCGGGCAGGTTCACTGGCGCGACCATGATCTGTCCCGGGCGAGCGAGCGCGAACTGACGACGTACCGGCGCGAACACGTCGGCTTCGTGTTTCAGTTCTACAACCTCATTCCGAGCCTCACCGCGCGCGAGAACGTGG
>DAIQQI010000114.1:0-9196 GCA_036786925.1 Steroidobacteraceae bacterium | reverse complement strand
GCACAAACTCCGCTGCCGTGATGCCGTCGCGCACATGCACATTGCGCGCGCGCTGTTCCGCCACCGTGGTCAGCCAGGCGGCGCTGCGGCCCGCGGGCGGATAGTCGTGGCAAATCCACAGCCGCGTTTCCGGATCCATCGCGAGCAGGCGCTGGATCGACGCATAAATCCGCTCGGCGTCGCCACCCGGGAAATCGCAGCGCGCGCTGCCGACGTCGGGCATGAAGATCGAATCACCGACAAAAACATCCGCGCCAATCTGCCAGGCCATGTCGGCGGGCGTGTGACCCGGCACGGCGAGCGCGCTGATGGTCAGGTCGCCGAGCGGCAATTGCTCGCCATCCTGCAACAGCCGGTCGAATTGCGAGCCATCGGTGGCGACGGCGCCGTGCAGATTCAGGTGCGGCACGAACCAGCTCTGGACCTCGCGCACGGCGGCACCGATCGCGACCGGCGCACCGGTCTCGCGGCGCAGGAAATCGGCGGCCGTCAGGTGATCGGCATGCACATGGGTTTCAAGGATCCAGCTAACACGCAGGCTGTTGGCGGCGACAAACTCCAGCAACTTCTGCGCGGAGCGCGTGCTGATGTTTCCGGAGCGGATATCGAAATCCAGCACCGGATCGATGATGGCAGCCTGGCGCGAGGCGCGGTCAAAGGCGACATAGCTGACTGTGGCCGTCGCCGTGTCAAAAAACGCCTCGATACTGGCCTGCATGTCCGTCTCCTGCCGAGACGGAATATTAATGCGCTCAGGCCGGCGGGTGCTTTCTTTTAAGCCACTGATCCAGGGAAATCTTCCCGGGCCCAAATACGGCGATGGCGCCGGCGAGGACCGCCCACAACACATGCTGACCCAGCGCCGCCTCGAAGCCCTCGGTGCCGAGCACGTGATAGTAGGAAACCACGGCCATCGCGTTCACCGCGGACAGGCCCAGCGCGCCGAGCCGGCCCCACAAGCCCAGCACCAGCAACACCGGAAAGAACAGCTCGCCGGCGGTGCCGGCCACCGCCGCCATATCCGGCGGCAGCAGCGGCACATGATATTCGTCGCGAAACAATCCCAGCGTCGACTCCCACGAGGAGAACTTCAGGTACCCGGACTGCAGGAACACGGAGCTGACATAGAGCCTGGCTGCCAGCAATGCCGGCGACTGCAGGGGAGAGAGAATTCGCCCGGCGAATTCATCCAGACGCGTCACGGGTGACAGCAGGCTCATTTGTTAGCTCCGGAAGATCCGATTACATGCTCTTGTTACATGCTCTTGGGCATCGGCGTCAGGCTGCCGCCGACCAGGCGCTCGCAGGTGCCCTTCGGCAACTTGACCCATTCGCTGCCCGACTTGTCCATGGTGCCGTGACCGGCGCAGGCATGCGCCGCAGACGCGCAGTCGTTCTTGCCCGCTTTGGCAACGCCGTAGCATTTTTCAGTGCTCTCATCAGCGGCAGCGACGGTCTGGATCGAGGTCATCGCCATGACACCGGTGATTGCAGCGGCCAACAGCAGTTTCTTGTGATACATCGGGAAATCTCCTCAAGGCAAAGGGGTGAAAAATGGTCCAACAAGCAACGGACCGGCCGGCCGGGAAATTTATTTCGCGCCCGGAATCAACGGCCGCAAATCGGCATAGGCCTGGGCGCGCGCGCGGTAACTGGCGGCAGCGCGGTGAATCATCTGCAGTTCGCGCTCGCCCACCGCACGCACAATCTTGCCGGGCGATCCCATGACCAGCGAGCCCCCGGGAATCATCGTGTCCGGCGTGATCAGCGTGCCCGCGGCGATGACGCAATGTGCGCCGATCTGCGCGCGATCCAGCACCATGGCGCCATTGCCGATCAGGGTCTCCGCGCCCACGGTACAACTGTGCAGCAGCGCCTGATGGCCGATGGTCACGTTAGCTCCGATATGCGTCGGAAAGCCTTCGTCGGTGTGTATCACCGTGCCATCCTGCACATTGCTGCCGTCACCGATCACGATCCAGTCGTTATCTCCGCGGATCACCGCGCCAAACCAGATACTGGCGTCGACGCCGAGGCGCACCGAGCCAATGACGTCGGCACTGGGGGCCACGTAGCTGCGCAACCCCAGTTCCGGCGCGCGCCCACCAATCGAATAAAGCATGCCGCGGATATTAAGCCACACCGCCTTATTACAGCCACCTAACAGCACCGGTTGACGTAAAATGCACGCCCTATGCCCGTACCGCCCTCCTTGACGCCGCAATTCTGGCGTTCCGCCACCGCCAACCGCGGCACAGGCATTTTTTTCGCGCTCTGCGCCCTCATCTGGCTCGCGCTCGCGATCGGACGGCCACTCAACAATCCGGATGAAGGGCGCTATGCCGAGATTCCGCGCGAAATGCTCGCCACCGGCGACTGGATCACGCCGCGGTTGAACGGCCTCGTGTACCTGGAAAAGCCGCCGCTGCAATACTGGCTGACCGCGCTCAGCCTCGGCAGCTTCGGCATCCATGAATGGTCGGCACGACTGGTGGCGCTGTTAGCTGCGATGGCCAACGTGTGGCTGGTCTGGCTGCTGGGCCGGCGCCTGCAAGGCGCGCATACCGGCTGGCTGGCGGCCTGCATGCTCGGGTCTTCGGTGCTGCATTTCGTGCTGGGCCAGACCCTGACACTGGACATGGCGTTCACGGCGCTGCTGACCGGCATGCTGGCGACATTCTGCCTGGCGCAACTGCCCGGCGGCGGGCGGCAGTGGATGCCCGCGACCTGGATCCTGTTAGGTCTCGCGGTCCTGACCAAGGGCATTGTGGCCCTGGTCATCGCCGGCGGCGTGCTTGGCATCTACGTGCTCTGGCAACGCGACTGGGCGATGCTGCGCAAGCTGCGGCCCGTGTCGGGTTTGCTGCTGCTGTTAGCAGTGACGCTGCCATGGTTCCTGGCCGTCGGCCGCGCCAACCCGGATTTCTGGCATTTCTTCTTCGTCTATCAGCACTTCGAGCGATACCTGACCGACGTCGCCGATCGCGTCGAGCCGTGGTGGTATTTCGGCGCCGTCCTCGCACTCGGATGTCTGCCATGGTTGCCAGCCATGGCGCGCAGCTTGCTGCTGGGCTGGCGGTCCGGCGCCGCAACCGGGCGCTTCAATCCGCAGCGGCTGCTGTGGCTATGGTGCGTATTCGTGATTGTGTTTTTCTCGCTGTCGCAGTCCAAGCTCGCCCCCTACATGCTGCCGGTGTTGCCGCCGCTCGCACTACTAACAGCGCTGGACGCGCCGCGGGGACGCATCCGCGGCTTGTGGTTCGGCGCCGTCGCGCTGCTGCTTTTGGCGCTCGCGCTGTTAGTCGCCGGGCTGCGGCCAGACTGGGTGAGCTCCGACGCGTATGTGGCCGAGGTCGCCCAGCGCATCCGCTGGGGTATAATCGGCATCCTGTTGCTGGCAGTCGCTACCGTCGCCGGACTTGTCTGGACCAAACGACAGGACCGCAGCTCGCTGGCCGTTGCCGTGGTTGCTGCGGGATGGTTCGGGAGCCTGACGCTGTTGTTCGCGAGTCTGGGACATGAAGAGCAATTGCGTTCGGGGCGCGCCCTGGCACCGGCGCTGGCCACCGTGCCTGCGGGCACGCCGATGTTCAGCGTGCAAACCTATGACCAGACCCTGCCATTTTACCTGGGACGAACCATGACACTGGTCGACTATCGCGGCGAACTTGACTATGGCATCGAGCGTGCGCCGCGGCTCGCCATCGATTCACTGGCTGAATTCGAGCAGCGCTGGCGCGAATTGCCGGCCGCGGCGGCGGTGATGTCGACCGCGACTTACCAGGAACTCGCGGGCCGCGGCCTGCCGATGCGCGTGTTAGGCCATGACCAGCGCCGGATCGCCGTGAGCCGCCCATGAGCGCGCTGACCTGGACTCTGATTCTGGTCGGCGTGCTGCTCAATGCCGCGGCGCAGCTGTTGCTCAAGGCGGCCACCAGCGCGACCGGCGTGATCGCGCTCAGCGGCACCGGTCTGACAGCCGCGTTGCCGAAATTACTGTCGCACCCGGGATCCTGGGGCGGCGTTGGTTGTTATGCGGTCAGCGTAGTCGTGTGGGTGCTGGCGCTGTCACGCGCGCCGGTCAGCATCGCGTATCCGATGCTCTCGATCGGCTATATCGTCAACGCGCTGCTCGCCTACTGGCTGTTCGGGGAACCGCTGCATGCCAGCAAGGTCGCCGGCATCTTCGTCATCATCGTCGGAGTGTACCTCCTGACCCGGAGTCCCGCATGAGCGCGCGCCTGCCGTTCGCACGGCCCACCCTGGATGAAGCAACCGTTGCGGCGGTCGCGAGCGTGATCCGCTCGGCCTGGATTACCTCGGGACCTAACGTCGCGCAGTTCGAGGCCGACCTGTCCGGTTATCTCGGCGGCCGCACGGTGCGGACCATGACCTCCGGCACGGCCGCGCTCGAGCTGGCCTTGCTGGCGGCCGGCATCGGACCCGGCGACGAGGTCATCGTGCCGGCGATGAGTTTTGCCGCCAGCGCGAATGTCGTGCTGCGCGTCGGTGCACGGCCGGTATTCGTCGATGTGGAGCTGGCAAGCCGCAACATCGACGTGACCAAGATCGAAGCAGCGATCACCCGCAAGACGCGCGCGATCATGCCGGTGCATTTCGCCGGCCTGCCGGTCGACATGGACCGGGTGCTGGCGCTTTGCGCCCATCACAAGCTGCGCCTGGTCGAGGATGCCGCGCATGCCATCGGCACGCTGTGGCGCGGCAAGCGCATCGGGTCGTTCGGCGACCTGACCTGCTTCAGTTTCCACCCTAACAAAAATATGACGACCATCGAAGGCGGCGCGATCGCGCTTGCCAATCCGGCCGAGTGCCGGGTGATCGATGCCGAGCGCTTTCATGGCATCGAGAAGGACGCGGACGGCAACGTCGACGTGATCCGGGCCGGCGGCAAATACAACCTGTCGGACATTTCCGCGGTCATCGGCATTCGCCAGCTGGCGCAGCTGGACGGTTTCTCGGCGCGGCGGCGCCAACTGGCCGACATTTACTTTGAGCGGTTCGGCGACCGTCCGCCGGGCGTGCTGCCGGCCCGCGGCGACGAGGGTCATTGCTGGAACATGTTCACGCTGCTGCTGCCCTTCAAACGCCTCGGCATGTCCCGGGTCGGGTTCATCAAGGCCATGAGCAATCACAACATCGCGCTCGGCATTCATTATCCGTGCATTCCCGCCCTCAGCGCCTATCGCCACCTCGGATTCGACCCAGCGTTGTTTCCTAACGCATCGCGGGTGGGTGAAGAGACCGTGACGCTGCCCTTGTTCCCGACCATGGCGGACGACGATGTGCACCGCGTCTGCGATGCGATCGGCCAGGTGCTGGGCGATCGCGCATGAACACGAACGCACTGGTCACGCAGGCCGCGCCTGCCATCAGCATCGTGATTCCGGTCTATAACGAGGAATCCTGCCTGCGCGACCTGTCGGCGCGGCTCTATCCCGCACTCGATGCGCTACAACGTTCCTATGAAGTCATCTTCATCGACGATGGCAGCAAGGACAAATCGGTCGCGCTGCTGCGCGAGCTGTTTCAGCAGCGGCCGGCGCAGACGCGCATCGTGATTTTGCGCGGCAATTTTGGTCAGCACGCCGCGATCATGGCGGGATTTGAGCGCGCCAGGGGCGAGTTCATCATCACGCTGGATGCCGATCTGCAGAACCCGCCGGAGGAAATCGCCAAGCTGGTCGCCAGTTACGAGCAGGGTCACGACTATGTCGGCACCGTGCGCATTAATCGCCAGGACCTGTGGTGGCGGCGCAAGGCGTCGCTGTTGATGAACTGGATCCGCGAGAAGATTTCCGGCATCCGCATGACCGACCAGGGCTGCATGCTGCGCGGTTACTCGCGCGACATCGTCGATGCCATCAACCAGACGCGCGAAGTCTCGACCTTCCTGCCGGCGTTAGGCAGCATGTATGCGCTGCGCGGCACGGAAATCCAGGTTGCGCACGACGAGCGGCTGAGCGGCGAATCCAAGTATTCGCTCTACAAGCTGATCCGCCTCAATTTCGACCTGATGACCGGTTTCTCGCTGGTGCCGCTGCAGTTCTTTTCAATGGCCGGCATAGTCATTTCGCTGCTGTCGTTCGCGTTCGTCGTGTTCCTGACGATACGCCGCCTGGTCGTCGGCCCGGAAGCGGAAGGACTGTTCACGCTGTTCGCGATCGTGTTCCTGCTGATCGGCATCACCCTCTTCGGCATCGGCCTGTTAGGTGAATACATCGGACGCATCTATCTGCAGGTCCGCAAGCGGCCGAAATACCTGATCGATGCGGTAGTCGAGGCGCAGCAGGACCAGCCCGACCCATGACCACCGCGCTGGTCTGCGCCTACTCCGAAGTGGGCGTGCGCTGCCTGCGGGTACTGCTGCAGCAGGGCATCCAGGTCAGCTGGGTGCTGACGCACGAAGACGATCCCGCCGAGCAGCGCTGGTTCGGCAGCGTGGCGGATCTGGCCCGCCAGCATGGCCTCAGGGTTGCAACGCCCACGTCGCCCGGCGACCCCGAATGGCTGGCGCGCCTCGCCGATCCGCGCCCGGATTTCCTGTTCTCGTTCCATTACCGCTACCTGCTCCCCGACACTTTGTTAGCTCTGCCGACCCGTGGCGCCCTCAATATGCATGGCTCGCTGCTGCCGAAGTATCGCGGCCGCGCGCCGGTCAACTGGGCGCTGGTGCACGGCGAAACCCAGACTGGCGCGACGCTGCATTACATGCTGGCGAAACCGGACGCCGGACCGGTGGTGGGGCGGGAGGCTGTTGCCATCGGCATCAATGACACCGCGCTGCAGGTCAGCGAAGCGGTCGCGGCTACCGCCGAACGGCTGCTGGCGCGCTGCCTGCCTGCATTGCTGGCCGGCACCGCGCCACGTGAACCTCTCGACCTCGCGGACGGTTCCTATTACGGTCGCCGACGACCCGAGGACGGCCGGATTGACTGGGCCTGGCCCGCCGCGCGTATCCATAACCTGGTGCGGGCCGTGGCCCCGCCATTTCCCGGCGCCTTCGCCGATTTCCAGGGCCGCGAACTGCGAGTGCTGGGCAGCCGCAATGACAGCCAGCCGTCGCGGCACGCGGCTAGCGCGCCCTGCCTTTATGCCGAGGGCGACTCACTCCTGTTAGACTGCGTGGACGGCAGGCGCTTGACTGTGACGCGGGCGGAACTGGCTGGCCAGGCGCTGACCGCGGCGAATCTCGCCAGCCGTTGCGGTGCCGTGATCGTGCCGCTCACCACTTGGACCAAAGAGCTAACAACATGAAGCGAGTTTTGATCCTGGGCGTGAATGGTTTTATCGGCCACCACCTGACCCGCGAGCTGCTGCAGAAGACCGACAACTACGTTTACGGCATGGACCTGCAGAGCGAGCGCGTCGAAGCGTTCCGTTCCCACCCACGCTTTCACTTTGTCGAAGGCGACATCACGATCAACAAGGAATGGATCGAATACAACGTCCGTAAATGCGACGTGGTGCTGCCGCTGGTCGCGATCGCGACTCCCTCGACCTATGTGAGCGATCCGCTGCGGGTATTCGAGCTCGATTTCGAGGCCAACCTGCCCATTATTCGCCACTGCGTCAAATACCGGAAACGCGTGATCTTTCCGTCGACCTCCGAGGTCTACGGCATGTCCCCCGACAAGGAATTCGATCCGGAAACCTCGCACCTGGTGCTGGGACCGATCAACAAGTCGCGCTGGATCTACTCCTGCGCCAAGCAGTTGCTGGACCGGATCATCTGGAGCTACGGCCTGAGGGGCGAGCTCGATTTCACGCTGATCCGCCCGTTCAACTGGATCGGCGCCGGCCTCGACAGCATCCACACCCCAAAAGAAGGCAGCTCGCGCGTGCTGACCCAGTTCCTCGGCCACATCGTGCGCGGCGAGAACATCCAACTGGTTGACGGTGGCGCGCAGATGCGCTCGTTCACCTATGTCGATGACGCGATGGATTGCCTGCTGCGGATCATCGCGAACCCGGACGGCATTGCCAGCGGCAAGATTTACAACATCGGCAACCCGGCTAACAACTACTCGATCAAGAAGCTGGCGGAGATGATGCTCGAAATAGCGTTGTCGCGCCCCGAGTACCGCGACAGCGCCCGCAAGGTCAGGATCACGGAAGTGTCCTCGGCGCGCTACTACGGCGCCGGCTACCAGGACATCCAGAATCGCGTTCCCAAGATCGAGAACACCTGCAATGAACTCGGCTGGTCGCCCAAGGTCGACATGCGCGCGGCGCTGCAGGGAATATTCGACGCATACGCCGGCGATTTGCAGGACGCCCGCAACCTGAACAATGCGTCCGCGACCGGCAGTTTCCCGGCGCTTGGAAAAGATGGCTGACCGACCTGGCAGGCGATGACCCGCCTTGCGCTGAAAGTGGATGTCGATACGCTGCGCGGCACGCTCGAGGGCGTGCCGCCGCTTGTTAGCATGCTGCGGCGGCATGGAGTCAACGCGACCTTTCTTTTCAGCCTCGGACCCGATAACACCGGCCGTGCCTTGCGCCGCATTTTTCGCCCGGGTTTCCTGGCCAAGGTGCTGCGCACCTCGGTTGGCGCCAATTACGGCCTCAAGACCCTGAGCTACGGCGTGCTATGGCCGGGCCCGCAGATCGGCCGTCGCGCCGAGGGCGTACTGCGCGCGGTCCGCGATGCAGGCTTTGAAGTCGGCGTTCACTGTCACGACCATGTGCTGTGGCAGGACAAGGTCGTCCATCGCGATGAGGCCTGGACCCGCCGGCAGATGGAGCTTGCGGTCGACGAATTTCAGCGGATCTTCGCCATCGCGCCCCGGATCCATGGCGCCGCGGGCTGGCAAGTCAACGAATTCGTGCCGGAACTCGAGGCGGAATTCGGCTTTGAGCTGGCGAGCGACACGCGCGGCGTCAGTCCATTCCTGCCGCTGAGCCCGCGCGGCAAGCCGGTGTGCCTGCAGCTGCCGACGACCCTGCCGACGCTGGATGAAATGATCGGGCTGGATGGCTGCACCGAAGCTAACGTCGCCGACCGGGTACTGGCCCTGACCCGGCAACAGGCCGGGCGCGACCAGGTATTCACGCTGCATGCCGAGATCGAGGGCATGCGGCTGGCACCGGCATTTGACGCCCTGCTGCACGGCTGGCTGCAGGCCGGCGTGCAGCCCTGCTCGTTAGGCGAGCTGGCGCGGACCCTGGACCGGCC
>DAIQQI010000113.1:0-9255 GCA_036786925.1 Steroidobacteraceae bacterium | reverse complement strand
GATCGTATTGCCGGTATCGCGCGCTTCCAGGTCCAGGATCTCGGGCCCGCGTGCGCGAATGCCGCCCGCGAGCCGGCGCAGCACGCCGGCGCGCTCCCAGACACTGAGGCGCGCCCAGTCAAGCTGGGCCTCGGCGGCCGC
Source organism: Steroidobacteraceae bacterium (assembly GCA_036786925.1). GTDB lineage: Bacteria > Pseudomonadota > Gammaproteobacteria > Steroidobacterales > Steroidobacteraceae > UBA964. The sequence goes on along the minus strand of DAIQQI010000113.1, from coordinate 9,114 downwards.
CTGCACGGCGCGATCGACATCGCTGGCGCTGGCATCCGGCACCCGACCTAACGGCGCCAGCGTGGCCGGATTGTGGCTCTCGATCCAGGTGTTGCCATCGCCGGCAGTCATCTCGCCGTCGATCAGCATGAGGTAGTCACGCATGCTCAACGCCAGTCCTGAATCCGGGTCATCACCAGCGCACCGATGATTACCGTGATCGAGTCGGCGGTCGCGGTCAGGCACATCTCGCGCGTCGGCAGATTCAGCCAGCCGCTCAGGAAGGTATAGGTTGCGAACAGGCCGAGGCTAACAATGCCGCCCGCCGCCAGGCCGCGTTGCAGCCAGTGATCGGGCGCACGCAGCAACGCGCAGATCAGACTCAGCACCACCATCAACAGCGCAAAACCGCCGACGATCACGCCGACCTGGGTATTCGCGCTGGTACGCATCAGCGGACCAAACCCAGGCTTGATGATGTCGTTGAGGAACTTCTCGGCGACTGCCCAATTGAGACCGCTGGCGACGATATAACCGATCAGCAGCGACAGCAGCCAGCGACCCAGACCTACACGCATGACTCCCCCTGTTTACATTGTGCAACCCGACATATTGACCGGGCAAATCGCCCCGGGCGCGCGTTTTGTCGGCACTCAGAGACAGTGTGCACAACTTCATTGCTAATTTCCCGACGAATTTCATGCTGCGTTCAGGCAGCGCGGGTTAGCCTGTACCCAGAATCTTGGTGCTTGTGGAGGACACGATGAATAAGCAATTACTGACGGGTGTAGGCATTGGCATTGTAGTCGCGGGCACGATTGCCGCGGTTGCCAGTTATCGCAGCAGTGCACCGGAGGCCGCCGAGGCGGCGACCGCCCTGCCGCTGGTTTCCAGTTTCGCCACTCCAGCAGCACCTGCAGCGACGTCATCCGCCGCGGTTGAGCAAGCCGCAGCGACACCGGTCGCCGCGAGCGCAGCTGTTAGCAATTCAGCCAGGCCCGCTGCCGACCGGTTTGCCGTGGTGCTGGCCAGCTCGCCGGTGGTCGTCACCGACAAGGTCGCGCGCGAGGAATGCAAGGACGTGCAGGTCACGCGCCAGAAACCGATCAAGGACGAGGACAAGATCGCAGGCACCGCCATCGGTGCGGTAGTGGGCGGCGTGCTGGGCAACCAGATCGGCGGCGGTGACGGCAAGAAGATTGCCACGGTCGCAGGCGCGGTTGCCGGTGGTTTTGCCGGTCGCAAGGTCCAGGAGCGCATCCAGGAAAAGAACACTGAGATGGTCACTGAAAAGCAGTGCCAGACGGTATACGACACCACGCGCCGTACCGAAGGCTACCGCGTCAAGTACGAGCTGGACGGCACGGTGCGAACGGTGCGTATGAATACCGACCCGGGCGTCGGCACCCGCATCCCAGCCCGCGACAGCCGCCTGGCCGCCCGCTAGCGGTCGGACGGTTCGACCACCTCAACCCGCGACTTGGTCGCGGGTTGTTCTATTACGCTGACCGCGCCTGACAACCAGCGCACCTCAATCCGGTCGACCGAGCTGCGCTGGCCCAGTCCCACCGTCAGCACCGGATCGTTGGTCGAGTTGTAGCCATGCGCGCTGGTGGTTTCAAAGGTCTGGATCAGGTCGCCAGACACGACCAGCACGCGCGAACCCAGCCCATCGCGATTGCCCCTGGTGCCGCGCAGCCTGATCTTGATCCAGTTATTTTTGTTAGGTCTGCCGATCAGCAGCCGGGTTTGCCCGGCCTGCGGGCTGACCTGCTTGCCGAGTGCGTAGTAGGTCCGATTGGTGACATAGAGATCGGCGAAACCATCGTTGTTGATGTCCGCTGCTCCCACGCCCGACCCGATGCCGATGCTCTCGGCGCCTGAGCCCCTGGTGACGTCGATGAAGGTTCCATCGCCGTTACCGCGCAGCAGCGTGTTAGGCGCCGGGTCCCAGGCGATGTAGAACTGCACGAACGGCGGAAACCCCGGGATCATGTCGTTGATCAGCGTGTTGGTCAGCCCGCCGTTGTTGACGTAGAGATCGATGTTGCCATCGTTGTCGAAGTCCGCGGACGCGCAGCCGCGTGCGCCGCCCTTGTCACCGGCCCCGGACTTGAGCGTCGTGTCCTCGAAGGTCACGACGCCCTTCTCCTTGAAGCGGCTCAGGATGAGCCGGTTCGCCTGGTCAGCGAGCGGCAGGTAGAAATCCAGGTCGCCGTCATGATCAAAATCGGCGATGCAGGCACCCTGCGCGTTGCCGGGATTGAGAAACGGCAGGCCGCTGGGCGCCTTGCGGCTCGCGGTGATGTTCTCAAAGGTTCCGTCGCCCTTGTTATGCAACAGCACCTTGCGATCGCCCTCCATCGTCACTAACAGATCAAGCCAGCCATCGTGGTCGATGTCGGTCCAGTTGGGCGAGCCCTGGGAGTTGGATTCCTTGACGAAGCCCTGCACGCCGGCGCCCGAGGCGGCGGTCACATCGGTGAACGTGCCGTCGCCGTTGTTGCGGAACAGCGCGTTGTCGATGTCGGCATCGGCATTCTTCCAGTACACATCGAGGTCGCCGTCACGGTCGTAGTCGCCCCAGGCAACGCCGCCGGCGGTATCGCCGATGCCGCCGATCTTGGCGTCATTCTCATTGCCCGCGCGCATCAGGCCGGCCGCGCGCGTCACGTCGATGAAGTTCGCGACACCGGTTTCTTTCAGCTGACTCCTGAACAGCGTGGTCGGAATATGCTTGCGGCGGCCCTCGCCCGGCGGCATGTTCGCGGTCAGCAGGTCGAGGTCGCCGTCATTGTCGTAGTCACCGAAAATCGCGCCGCGATTGAAGGTACCGGGGTTCTGCACTCCGTGCGCCGCCGCGACATCCTTGAAATGCCCGGTGCCGTCGTTTTCAAACAGACGGTCGGTCAGGCCCGGCGCCAGGTCCTCGACCGGGACAAAGATATCGAGGTCGCCATCGTTATCGAAGTCACCGAAGGTCGGCCCGGTGGAGTTGACTGCGGGATCCGCGACACCACGCCTGGCGGCTTCATCGACAAACTGAATCGGGCTCTTGCCTGCAGCGCCGGCCTGGACCGCCAGGCAACTCGCTAACAGAACGAACTCAAACGCGTATATGGGAGTTTTCATAGTCCCCAATGTAAAGGGCCGCTGCCCGAAGGCAGCGGCCCATCACTCATCTCATCCGCAACGCGGTGCGCTTACTTGCCGCCGCCAAAGCGCCAGTTGAAGCGCACGCCAACGATGCGCGGATCCGGCAGCGTGATGATGAGGCCATCGGTCGGGCCAAACGCATTCGGCGTATTGATCGACGCATCGACGTCGCCGGGATTGTCCTGGGCCGACAGGATCGTATCGTCATCGGTGATGTTGTTGACGTAGAGCTCCGCCTCCCAGCGCTCGCCCTGCAGGCCCAGGCGAACGTTAGCCTGCACATAGTCCTCGACCCAGCGCCGGTTGGCCGGATCGACTGTGCGCTCGGTCTGGATCTGCGAATCGCCTTCAATGTAGAACTTCGACCCCCCGAAAGCCGAGAGCGGAATCTCGTAATGGGCCGAAACGGACGCCGAATGCTTCGGCACGTCCTCGAGCCGCAGGCTGCGATTCTTCAGCGCATCGATATCGCAGAAATACGAAGTTACCGGCGGACCGGACACCGGCGTGACGGTAACCGCTGCTCTAGTACAGTCGCCGAAACGTATGGCGTCCGTCGCCGAATTCGACCGGAACTTGAAGTCCGTGTACTTGGCATCGAGGTAACTGTACGCCGCCGCGACAGTCAGACGCTCGGTAGCCCGCCATTCGATGTTCGCCTCGAGCCCATTGACCTTGGCCTTGCCGGCGTTGATGACGCGTCCGACCGGCGTGCCGTTCGGTGTCAGTACCTGTGTGCCGATCTGTTTCTGCGTGTAGTTCTGCCGGAACAGCGCGAAATTCGTGCGCAGCCGGTTGTCCAGCCACTGCATCTTCGCGCCCAGCTCATAGGACAGCAGCTTTTCCGGACCATACAGGCTGTCGTCGAACACGCCGTCGTAGTTGCCATCGAGCCAGTTGCCCGCCGTGACAGTCGAGCGGCCGCCCGGCTTGACGGATCGGCCCACGGTCACATAGAAATTCATGTTCTCCGCGGCCTTGAACAGCGCATAGGCACGATAGGTCGTAAAGCTGCTGTCGTAGTCCGGCGCGTAACCGGTGATCGAGGTTTGCTGCCGGACGCCCGCAGCGGTCAACGGGCTGTACAGCAGTGTCGACGATGGGAAATCGACCGTGAACGGGAACACTACACCGGGCGTTCCGGGCGGGAACGGTGAACCGGCTGCTGTCGTCGTCGCATCCGCGCAGGCTAACGGGAAACCAAATGCCAGCGAGGTATTCGCGGGATCGCAGATCGGGCCATATATCGATTCGGATTCACTCGAGTGACGGCCCTCGATTTCAAATTCCCACCGATCGGTCGGCTTGAATTCCAGCATGCCATAGAACGACCGGTGCTCCAGGCTCCGGCCCCAGAAACGATCCAGCACATTGAGCCGCGCCACCTGCGAATAAGCGGTGACCGTTGGAATGAACGGCGGGAACCCGCAGTTAAAGAACCCAGGGAAGCAGCTCATGCTGAGGGAATTGGTCTTGTTGTCGTCATCGGCCTTGAACAGCTGGCCACCGACGGTGAAATTCAGTGGGCCTTCGAGTTCGCTGCGATATCGCAACTCCTCGTTGAACTGCTTGGTCTTGGTCTTGGTCGTAAACGCGGACAAGCGGTTCGCGGTGTCGATCGTGCCATTCCACACCGAGTCATGGTCGAGGTCTTCGGACGCGAACGTATCGGAGTCCGTCAGGCCGGTCAGCGAAGTCAGCAAGCCCTGTGGCAGCTGCCACTCCAAACGCAGGTTGGCGCGGAAGGTCTTGAGCTCCGAGCCGGGATACATCTGACCGGTCTTCGGATCCGGCGTCATGTTAGGCCGCGGGCTGCCGATGTCCGAGTAGCGTCCGGTGCTGCCCCAGTAGAAGAGCCGCGTCTGGCTGCCCACGGCGCCGGTCGTCGGGTTGATGCCGGTGCCGGTAAAAACGCAGGTCGTACTGGCGGTTCGCGCCGCCGCATTGGCGCACAGGTCCGCAGCCGCCGGATCGCGCCGCGTGTTCGCACGCAGGTAGTACTGTGCACGCACGTCGGATTTGTCGTCCGCGTAATCGAGGCGCAGGCGTGCGCTGAAATTCTCAGTCGCCTGCCATTTGGAGGTGATCGCGAGGCCATAGCCGTCGGATGCGCCCACGTCGGCATTCAACGCGACGTTTTTGTAGATCGAATCGCGATTGTAGTACGTGCCACTGACACGAACCCCGAAGTTGTCATTGACCGGCAAATCCAGGCCGACGCCGGCGTAGTAACGGCCTTTCTCAGAACCGTCGAGACGAACCTCGGCGCCAAATTCCTTGGCGGGGTCCTTGGTCGTGTAACCGATCGCACCCGCAAATGCGGACCGGCCATAAAGAGCCGCCTGCGGACCCTTGACGACTTCAATCTGCTGCAGATCGAACAACTTGCCCGTGGCCAGAAGACCGCCGCCCGCGAACTGAATGCTCTCGCTGGTGACATCGATGCCGTCGATCAGAACCGCGGAATTCACGCGGCCACGAGTTGGCGACAAGCCGCGGATCACGATGCGCGTGTCCTGCAGCGATGCGCCGTAATCGAAAATGACCGAGGGGTCGAGGCGCGCGACGTCTTCGTTCGATGAAATGTTCTGCCGTGCGATTTCCTCGGCGCTGAAGACGCTGATGCTGAGCGGCACTTCCTGGAGATTTTCGGCGAACTTGCGGGCCTGGACGACGACTTCATCCAGGCCGCCGGACTCGGAGGTCTCGGCAAATGCCGGCACTGTGGCTAACGCACCGAGCGCCATGGCACCGGCCGTACGCAGAACGAATGAGCGAATTCTATTGGCTCGCATCTTGAAATCTCCCCCGATAACGATGATGGGAAGAGACCGCGCGTCCCGCGCAGCTCCCGCCCTGACACTCGAAATCCACTCGTCCGTGAGGGGATTGCCCCTAACGGGCAATGTAATCTGCGCTCTTAGTAACAGACCCAACTGGCCGCGGTCAACCTTGTTGCTCCAGCGCAACCGTATTCTGTTACCACAACTTAAGCCTTGGGTCGGGCCGTCATTCTGTCGGGATATTCGCGCTCAGCCCGCTCGCGGTATTCCGGTGGCAGCTGCGCGACAGACGCGATCTTGACGCCGGACGCATGCCATACGACGTGACCGGGCCGATCGCCCATGTTCATCCAGCGTGGCCAGCCTTGAAAAACCACGGAGGTAAATGCAGCAGGCAATCGCTTGTTGTTCCGGCGCGCGAATTCGCGCCGCGGTACGAACATGGACTGACGCTGGCCGTGCATCGGCGGCATGCCTGGCGGATACACCGTCTGGTGCTGCAGCCAGACGTAGTCACCTAACGCATGCCACTGGACCCACAGCGGTCCCTGCGGTACGGGCCCGAGATCCTCGCCGCTGTAACGGGCCGGCCAGATGCCGCGCTCGGTGTACTTGAACCCGAGCCCGCCGCCCTGCACCGCCGCCTTGACGGTGTCGGTGTTGCCGGTCCAGGGATTCCTGAATTGGCCCAGGTACTGGTTGGTGTTGAAATCGCGAAAGAAGGTCACCGTGTTGCCGCCGAGGAAATAACCATCGGGCTGGTGCCGGAACCAGTAGATTTCCATGCCTTCGAAGCGCAGCAGCGGCACCGGCGTACTGCCCTCACCCGCGACGGCGAAGATGACGCCGGTGAACCACCACGGCACGTCCTCTTCGTCGAGGCTGCCCTGCATGCGCACCAGGTTGCGCAGGTGCTCAGCCGCTGTCTGCGGCAGGCCTTTGTCAGTTCCATCACTCCCGGCGCCCGCCGTCGCAACTGCGGGCGCGGCCTTCGCCGCAAACGCCGCGCCGAAACCCAACATCGCCGGCAGCAGGTCGCGCCGCTGCATCAATCGACGAGCTTGACCACGACCTTGCCATCGGGACCGATGTCGGACACATCGATCTTGACGCCCACGCAGGCGGCGTAGCCGTGCAGGCGCGGTTTCATCCACAGTTCGTGGACTTCCTCGGACGTCATGTCGAACTGGCCGATCCTGCGGCTGATGTTGAGCACCATGGTGAAGGGAAAGGTGAACTCGCGCCGGCCCTTCTCGACCTTGAGATCGAGGCATAGCTGATAGAGGCAGGCCGTGCGATCGAACATGCCGATCAGCGCAATTTCTTTTTCGCCGGTCTTTTCGATGATGCCCTTCATGCGCGCCAGCATCGGCTGCATGGTCTTGATGTCGTGCTCGACCAGTTCCTTGACCAGGCCCTTGTCCTTGGCGAATTGCAGGGCGGTCAGGTGCATCTTGACCAGCGCGTCATTCATTTCGTGCTGGTAAGGCACCGAGTCCTTGAGCGTGCGGATCGCCAGCGCGACCGCCTGACCTAACAATTCCTCGCGGCCTTCAAAACCACTGGAGGTGCCCGCCATGGGATTATGACCGCCGCCGACGCCAGGCGGCGGGCCGCCTACGCCCGGGGGTGGGCCACCAACTCCCGGTGGCGGACCGCCGACCCGGGGACCTTCGCTGCTAACAGCTCGCTGTACTTCGCTCATCGCCTGCACCTCCGTGACGCAATGAGGCAAACTAGAGCATGCCGACCGCGCGTCGGTCAATGTGGGGCTTGCACATGGTCCAAAAGCACCCCACGGCGGGACAATCGCGCGGTTAACGATCGGTTCGCAAGGAGCGCTGAGCTATGTACATCAATTTCTGGTATCCGGTGGTACGTGCCGAGGACTTGAGCACCACGCCGCAACGGGTGCGCATCCTGGCGCATGACTTCGTCGTGTTCCGCGACAAGGAAGGCCAGCCCGCCGTGCTGTCGGATACCTGCGTGCACCGTGGCGCGTCCCTTGGCATGGGCAAGTGCAAAGATGGCACCGTTCAGTGCCCTTACCATGGCTGGCGCTATGATCGCGACGGCAAGTGCACCCGCATTCCGTCAATCGGCATGAAGACGCCGCCGCCGCCGCGCGCCCGCGTCGACTCGTACCCGGTTGAGGAACGTTACGGCATCGTGTTCGCCTTCCTGGGCGACCTGCCGGCGGAAGAACGCCCGCCCATCATGCCGGTGGAAGAACACGGCACGCCCGAGTGGCGCTCGACGGTCATCACCTTCGACATCAATTACCACTACGAGCGTTCGATTGAGAACGGCCTCGACCCGGCACACAACGAGTACGTGCACACCACGCACGGCTACCAGGGTGATCGCGAAGACAGCTACCTGATGATGGAATTACGACCGCATAAGAACAATCCCTGGGGTTTTGGCTTCCTGTCGACGTTCGATGCGCCGCCGCTCAAGAATCCGGTGATGCGCTTTGCACGTCCCAAGGGCGGCAAGATGGAGGCTGGATCGGGCACCTATGGCCCGAATCACGTGTGGACCTTCATCAATTTCTCGGCCAAGGCCTCGATGCATCAATACATGTTCGAAGCGCCGATCGACGAGACCCATACGCGCGTGTTCCTGCTCAACGAGCGCAACGTGCTGTTTGGCAAGAAAGCGCCGTGGAAGTGGCTCAACGACTGGCTCGACAAGAAGGTCAACCAGCGCAACGTGTTCATCGCCTCGCAGGACATCAAGGTCATGAACGAGGTGTATCCGCGCCTGACGCCGCCGAGCCGCACCAAGGAACTGATGATGCCCGCCGACAAGGTCATCCTGCAGTATCGCGACAAGCTGGACGAATTCGAACAGCGTGGCTGGCGCCTGGACATGGACAAGCTCAAGGAATTGAAGGCCAAGGGCGATGTCGTCACTTCAATCCCCTGCCCGGCGCGCCGCGAAACCAAGGCCTGGGTGCTGGATACTGCGCCGTTGGTGGCACCGACGGCCGCCGGGAGCCAGGTGACACAGCAGGCGGCCGGCTGATCGCTGCCACCCGGGCTTTCGGCATTGACTAACTGGGGCCGTACCCGGCAGGGGCGACCCCTTTTCAGTTTCAGGACCTCACGGGAACTTGCTCGCAATGAATCGTGACGCGGCGCTGCTGCAACTGAAGATCGGCCCTTGGGAGTTTGTGCCCGGCGTCACGCGC
>DAIQQI010000401.1:0-2785 GCA_036786925.1 Steroidobacteraceae bacterium | reverse complement strand
CATGTACTGGAGCTATCACTTCCTGTCGGGCGCGCTGACCCTGACGTTCGCGGAAACCGGCCGCATAGACAACCTCTCGGGCGGCCTGTGCCGCTCCGCCGATCTCGCCAGCGTGCACGAGCGCCTCGTGCCCTATGTTGCCGCGGGATTTCGCGCGCTCTGACTGCGCAGTGCGGCTGCGAAGCGCCGCCCGAAGACGCGCAACTCCGCCCGGCCGCCAAAGTAGGTTACGCTGTCAGCTCGGCGCGATCTGAGCGCGCAATGCGGCTTTGGCAACATGAACCCCATCGTCTACGCGATTCCGGTATTTCTCGTCACGATCCTCATCGAGGCGTGGCTGGCCTACAGGCGGCGGCTACCGGTCTACGACACCGCGGATGCCCTCACCAGCCTGCATTTCGGCGTGCTGAGCCAGGTCGCGGTCGCGTTCACCTTCATCTTCAGTTTCGGCTATTACGTTCTTATCTATGAGAACCTGCGGCTCTTCAGCCTGCCGCGCGACAGTGTCTGGGTCTGGCTGTTCGCGGTGCTGGCCTACGATTTTTGTTATTACTGGGTGCATCGCTGCGGGCATGAGGTCAACCTGTTGTGGGCCGCGCACCAGGTGCATCATTCGTCGGAGTACTACAACCTGACAACAGCGCTGCGGCAGACCGCGACCGGCGCTTTCACCGCCTGGCCCTTCTATGCGCTGTTAGCCGTGATCGGCGTGCCGCCCGTTGTGTTCGCGACCGTGGCGCTGATCGACCTGCTGTACCAGTACTGGGTGCACACCGAATTGGTGCCGCGGCTCGGCTGGATCGACCGCGTGTTCGTCACGCCGTCGAATCATCGTGTACACCACGGCCAGAACGACTATTGCATCGACCGCAATTACGGCGGCATCCTGATTATCTGGGACCGGCTGTTCGGCACTTTCGCCGAAGAGCGGCGCGACGAACCGGTGATCTATGGCATCCGCACGCCGCTGGCGAGCTTCAATGCGGCTTGGGGCAATCTCGCCGGCTACCGGGAAATCTGGCGCAAGGCGCATGCGGCGGATGGCTGGCTGGCGGCGCTACGCACCTGGTTCGATCCGCCTGCGGGCCGCGGCCGGCACCAGCCGGCCTTCGCCAGGGATTCCTTCCGCCGCTTTGACCGCAATACCCAGCTAACAACGCGGTACTACGCGATCGCGCAGTATGCGTTGCTGGTGCTGCCGACATCGCATTTCATCGCGATCCAGGCGCAACTCGGGATCATGTCGCGCATCGCGTATGCGCTGGTGATTTTCAGCTGGGTTGTCAGCATCGGCTGGCTGCTGGAAGAGCGGCGTTTCGCGCCGCGCGTCGAAATGCTGCGGGTGTTAGCACTGGGCGCGGGATTCGTGCTGGCGCCGGCCTGGTTCGGCTGGGCCGCGGCCCCGGCGCTCAAGATCGCGATTGCTGCTCTGCTGCTGGCGGGCGCGGGCTGGCTGTGGAGCCGACAGGCGCGGGTGCCGATCACAACTTGAATGTCGACAGCAGCAGACTGGTCTCGGTGTTAGACACGCCAGCGATCGAGCGGGTTCGGGCCAGCACCCGGTCAAAGGCTTCGAGACTGTCGGCGCGCAGTTCGGCCACGATGTCCCAGCGGCCGTTGGTGCTGTGCAGGGTGACGACCGCAGGATCGCCGCGCAGCGCTGCGATCACCTCTTCGGTGCGATTGCCTTCCACCGCGATGGTGGTCAGGGCCCGAATCCGCTGCTCATCGACCTGGGGCCGGAGCCGCACGCTATAGCCGGCGATGGTGCCGTCCTTCTCCAGTTTGGCCATCCGGTTTTGCACCGTGCCCCGGGCCACGCCCAGCTCCTTGGCGAGCGCCGCAATGGTGGCGCGCCCGTCGTGACGCAACAGAGAAAGCAGCCGTCGATCGGTGTCATCCATCCGGGATCTCCTATTTTGTCAATTATATCTGCCGTTTTGATCAATATACTAGATAAAGTGAGCACTTTTCTGTCTTTTAACTAGCCTGAACCTCGGCGACACTGTCCGTACACGGGACGGGATCGAAGGCTTTCAGGAGCAGGAATATGGTCGATTTCATTGGCATGGATCGGATACGCGAACTGGTGCGCCGGGTCGGCACGGCCAATTTCATCAGCAACCTGGCACTCGAGATCGAGTCCGACTACCGCCGCTGGCCCCAATTCGACAAGTCGCCACGCCATGCGTCGCACTCCCCGGTTGGCGTCATCGAGCTGATGCCTGCCAGCGATGGCGCGCGCTACACATTCAAGTACGTCAACGGCCACCCGAAGAACACCGCGCGCGGCCTGTTGACCGTCACGGCGTTCGGCGTGCTGGCCGACGTCGACACCGGCTACCCGGTGCTGCTCTCCGAGCTAACAGTGACCACGGCCTTGCGCACGGCCGCCATGTCGGTGCTCGCCGCGCGCTGGATGGCGCGCCGCGGCAGCCGCTCCATGGCGCTCATTGGCAATGGTGCACAGAGTGAATTCCAGGCCCTGGCTTTCTATCATGTGCTGGGTATTCGTGATCTGCGCTTATACGATGTCGACGCCGACGCGACTGCAAAACTGAAACAGAATCTTGCCAGCATGAATTTGCCGGGCCTCGTGGTCAGGAGTTGCACTTCGATCGCGCAGGCGGTCCGGGGCGCGGATATCGTTACGACCGTCACGGCGGATAAACGCAATGCGGTGATCCTCACGCCGGAGATGATCGAGCCGGGCATGCATCTCAATGCGGTCGGCGGCGATTGCCCGGGCAAGACCGAACTGCACCCGGGCGTGCTCGAGGCGGCA
>DAIQQI010000400.1:0-2785 GCA_036786925.1 Steroidobacteraceae bacterium | reverse complement strand
GGCCAGGCCGACGTCGACCGGGCTGTGGCCTCCGGCCGCCGCACGTTTGCGTCCGGGGTGTGGCGCCGCATGGCGCCGCGCGACCGGCTCGCCGTGCTCAGCCGCCTGGCCCAGCTGATCGACAGCCATGCGGAGCAGTTCGCGCTGCTCGACACGCTGACCATGGGCAAGCCCATCAACGACATGCTGACAATTGACGTGCCGCAGGCGGTTCAGACCTTCAGCTACTTCGCGGAACTCTGCGACAAGGTGGACGGTACCGTGACCGCGACCGCGTCCGATGCCCTGCACTACATCCTGCGCGAACCCCTGGGCGTGGTTGGCTGCATCGTGCCCTGGAACTATCCGCTGCTGATGACCGCCTGGAAGGTCGCGCCGGCCCTGGCTGCGGGCAATTCCGTGGTGCTGAAACCCGCCGAGCAGACGCCGCTGTCCGGCCTGCTGCTGGCGCAGCTGTTCATCGAAGCCGGCGGGCCGCCCGGCGTCTTCAACGTGGTGAATGGCAGGGGCCCGGCCGCGGGTGCGCCGCTCGCGCTGCATAACGACGTCGCCAAGATCGCGTTCACCGGCTCGACCGGCATCGGTAAGCAGATGCTGATCTACGCCGGCCAGTCCAACATGAAGCGCGTCAGCCTCGAGTGCGGCGGAAAGTCACCGCAGATATTCCTCGCCGACCTCGAGGATCTCGATCGCGCCGTGACCTACGCGATCAACGGCATCTTCGGCAACATGGGTGAAGTCTGTAACGCCGGCTCGCGGCTGCTGGTCGACAGGAAGATCGCCGGCGATTTCGTCGCGCGCTTCATCGAACGCGGCCGCACTGCCTATCGTGCCGGCGACCCGCTCGACCCGGACACCAACCTCGGGCCGCTGGTCACGGCCGCACATCGCCGGCGCGTGCTCGATTACATCGACAAGGGGCGCCGCGGCGGCGCGAAACTGGAGTTTGGCGGCGACACGCCGGAACTGCCGGGCTGCTATGTCAATCCGACGCTGTTTTCCGGTGTCAGCAACCAGATGACCATTGCGCGCGAGGAAATTTTCGGCCCCGTAGCCGCCGCCATCGAAGTCGATGGTCTCGCGGATGCGCTCGCCATTGCTAACGATTCGATCTACGGCCTGGCCGCGTCGGTCTGGACTCGCGACCTCAAGACCGCACATACCGCGGTACGCGATCTCGAAGCCGGCGTAATCTGGGTCAACTGTTTTGATCACGGCGACATGACCCAGCCCTTCGGCGGCTACAAGCAGTCCGGCCAGGGCCGGGACAAGTGCCTGGAAAGCCTGCTGAGCTATACCCAAACCAAATCCGCGTGGATCCATCTTGGCTAACAAAATCATCACCGATGCAGACCCGTTGCTGAGCCTGCGGCCCGACACCGAGATGTCGGTGCGCGAATTCGGCGTGGCGCTCGACATGCAGGTTCCGGCTTTCAGGGCGCGCACCGAATACGTGCCGGACATCGACAGCGCCTATAAATTCGATCCCGAGACCTCGCTGGCGATTCTCGCGGGCTTCGCGCACAACCGCCGCGTCATGGTGCAGGGCTACCATGGCACCGGCAAGTCGACCCACATCGAACAGATTGCGGCGCGCCTCAACTGGCCGCTGGTGCGTATCAATCTCGACGGCCATGTCAGCCGCATCGATCTCGTGGGCCGCGACGCGATCGTCGTCAACAATGGCCAGCAGGTCACCGAATTCAAGGAAGGCCTGCTGCCCTGGGCGATACAACGGCCGGTCGCGCTGGTGTTCGACGAATACGACGCCGGCCGCGCCGACGTCATGTTCGTGATCCAGCGGGTGCTGGAAGCCAGCGGCAAGCTGACGCTGCTGGACCAGAATCGCGTCATCACGCCGCATCCGTTCTTCCGCCTGTTTGCCACGGCTAACACCATCGGCCTTGGCGATGCCACCGGGCTCTATCACGGCACGCAGCAGATCAACCAGGGACAGATGGACCGCTGGTCCATCGTCACCACACTCAATTATCTCGAGCACGACGCCGAAGCCGCCATCGTTGTCAGCAAGGTGCCGGCGTATGCGAACGCTGACGGTCCGCGCACCGTGATGGCGATGGTCCGGGTCGCCGACATGACACGCAATGCTTTCATGAATGGCGATATTTCCACCGTGATGAGCCCGCGCACGGTGATCACCTGGGCGGAGAACGCGCTGATCTTCCGCGACCCGGCGCTGGCGTTCCGCGTCAGCTTTCTGAATCGTTGTGACGAGCTGGAACGGCCGACGGTCGCCGAGTTCTATCAACGTGCGTTTGGCACCGACCTGCCGGAAGCGGTCACGCGCCTGAAAGTCCTCTGATGCCGGCGACGCCAGACCGCAAGGCGGATGGCCAGCAGCAGTTTGAACGCGCGCTGCTGCAATCGACGCGCGCGCTCGCCGGCACCGAGAAATTGCAGGTCGCGTTCGGTCCGCTGGGACCGAAGCTGGAAGGCAATCGCATGCTGCTGCCGCCGCCGCCAAAGCCGCTGACGGCGGCGGCCGCGGCACTGGCGCGCGGCCAGGCCGATCAGCTCGCACTGCGCAGCGCCTATCACGACCCCGCGCTGCATGCGAAGTATCGCCCGGTGGGACATCGCGCCCGCGCGCTTTACGAAGCTCTTGAAGATGTGCGCTGCCAGTCGTTAGGCGCCAACGTGCTGTCCGGCGTCGCGAATAACCTGGCGGCGGCCTTACGCCATCAACTGGAGCGCAGCGGTGTGCTGCGCGGCTCCGGTGACACGACCGCCGGCATGACGCAGGCGCTGGCCCTGCTGGCGCGCG